>JAKBAQ010000059.1 GCA_021808985.1 Pseudomonadota bacterium | reverse complement strand
GTGGAATTACCGCTGCTGAGATTATTCTGCTGCACCGCCGGCCGCAGCTCATCCCACAGCGTAATGGCCGCGCGCGGTTCCGCCGTTCCACTCACCGCGGGCCCCTTCAGCCCGGTTCCGGTAACAACGGCAATCTCCGAATCCGGCAGCGCCGTAAGGCTCGTCAAGGCGGCGGGCAAAAACAAACCCCGCCCCTTGGTGGTCGCGGCCCGCGCCATCCCCGGCGCCATCGCAACAGCCGCCAGAAACACCATTCCCGCCGCCAACCCGCATCGCACAGCAGAAAATTTCTTCATGACACTCTCACAGAGTACAACCACAGAGTACAACGCCAAAATTATCCGCATTCACCAAACATCAAGGCAGGAACATAAAATTCCTTCTTTCCGGCTTCTTTTATCATAGTCCGCGCGCATAAAATCGTCAAGGTAAAAACCCAAGGTTGCTGAACATCGCGCCGCCACTACCCGCGCCCTGCTGCGCCAGCCATTGCGACATTCCGGTAATCTCCACATTCATGGTCGTCACCTGGCTCAGCGTCATATTGTTCATCGTGTTTGAAATCACATTGCTGATCCCGCCACCCCCCAGCGAGGAGAGCACCACGCTCGCCCCGTTATTGAGCGTCGATGACAGCGTGATCGACGATGTCCCAGCCGGCACCTGCACGGTCTTGCCGCCAACATTAACCACAGCCGGCCCTCCGGCCCCCTGCTGCGTCAGGGTCGTGGTGTCGCCCCCGGTCACATCCGCCACCGCGCCGGCCGCGCCGCTGGTCAGCGTGGTCAGTGGCACCAGAATGCTCTGCACCACCTTGGTGCCCTGATAATCCACCTGCTGAAACGCAAAGCTTATGGAAAGACCAGGCTTCACATCAAACCCGCCGCGAATCCCTCCCAGCGCGCGCGCCGGAATCTGCAAGCCCGAAAGCCGCAGCGCGCTCATTGCCTCTGCCCCCGGCGGCGCCGCATGCGCATGCTGGCCGCACAAAACGGCCGCCGCCAAAACAGTACATGAACACCATCGTGAAACGCGGTTGCATACCATAGCCCATACTCCCACCATCGGACAGCTCAAAACTTGTCCGGGTTTGGCAGCGTAACCTGCTGCAATGTTGCAAGATTGACCGCGAAGCGGCTGAGATCGAACGGCGCGCCAGGCTCGCCGGACCAATCCCCCTCACCATTGAAGCTCGCCTGCGCGGCGCGCACATGCGCCAGAATTATCAAAAAAATGCCAGACCATTGCTGCTGAAAATCATGGGTTGATTCGGTGCGCAAACCAATGGCGGGGTCCGCCAGCAACACCTGCCCATGCTCAATACCCCTGATCACGACAAAATGCCTGAACCCATGCTCATTAATCAAAACAATCGCCGGCATCCGTATCTGCGCGAGCTTCGCCAGCGACGCCCTGAACCCGCCCGAAGGCAGGCCGATCCTGGTCAGATAATTCTTCATATCCAGCAGCGAGAATCCCTGCTTCTCAATCACCTTCTGGTCACCGTTCAAAAACATGCTGGTAAACACGTCTGATTCCGTAGAGGGCAGGTGGTATGTAAATGTCAGCAGCGTCGCCAGCGCGGCCGAGCCGCAAGAGAAATCATATTCCTGGCGCACCGTCGTGCTGAACTTCCGTCCCTGAAAGCTCAACACCCTCACATTCAAATCCCCCCCGCCGAGCGCGGACCCGTTCAAAAAAACCTGCCCCGCCCGCGCGCCGGATGCACCCATCAAGGCGCACCCCAAGGCGGCAACCACCAGCATCCCGGCCCCGCGTGAAATCCTCATGCCCGGCAACCCCCTATTTAATCGAGATGTTCACCGTCGTGCTGCTCTGGAACAATGAGTTGTTCCCAGTGTTCTGAAATATCGTGGTAATTCCAGTATTGTTGTTAATAGACTGCGCATTCGCGATACTGCCGGTCGTGGCCCCGTTGGCGCTGTTCCCGGTATCAACCCCGCTATTCATCGAAGACACCACGAAACTCCCGCCACGCAGCGCTCCCAATTGCGCGTTAGAAACCGCCAGCCCCGCCAGCCCGCCAATGGCCGGACTGGCGGACCCGGATGCGAAAGCAGGACGAGAAGCCGAAAACACCGCGCATCCCACTGTGATTGTAACCATCGCGGCTGTCATCACGTTCATTGGACGCTCCTATGATACGAACCTACATCTCATGCGCCCCAGGCGCCAATTAAAAATGGTCCGGCTCCGCGCCGCGCCCTGAAATCACGCGATGCGGAGCCCAAACCTTGCAAACTGCGGCGCCGATCAGAAACCGCTGATCCCCGTGCCGCCGCTGCTGCCATTCACCACCGAGCCCAGCGCCACCGAATTCTGCTGCAGCGACGCCGCACCCGAATTCTGCATGGCGGTGTTGATGCCATCGCCACCATTCACGGTATCCATTGAATTGCTGCCGCTGCTCACCGACACGCCAGACCCGCTCTTATGCCCGTCCTCCTGCCGTCCGCCGCCAGCGCCGCCAATCGTTATATCGCGCACCGAGCCTTCATTCCTGGTCGATGCGATGCTGATATTCGTATCCGTGTTGGTGCTCACCATCGTCTCATTGCCAACATTGCTCAGGCTTTTCGTAATTGAAACCGCCTCGCTGCTGTTGTACGAATTACTCGGATTGGCCGAATTGCTCAGACTCGCGCTGAGATTCGACCCCCCCGTGGTGGCTGACTGGCCACTGCCGCCCACCGAGGCATTTTTCACCACCGGCGTGCTGTTATGGTCTGAACCATTATAGGCGAATGCCATGCCCGCCGAGAGCAGAAAAACCGCCGAACCCGCGAGAAGAACGTTACGCATGATAACCCTCCGTTTTTTTCATTTGTAAAAATAAAGGTCTGAATTCCTATGACGGTTGACCGCGCAGCTTCGCCATGCCCAACAGCCATGCCCAACACTAGGCAAACGCCGTGCCAAATTTCAAAAACCTCCCGCACCTGCGTTTATTTGTTGAAAATTCATGCGATTACGCAAACACCCCCGCCCGCGCATCGGCGCGCCGCCCGCATCCGATTTTGTAAATTCGTTAATTTTCACTGTAACGTTTACAGTATCACCGCAACACGCGCGCCAACTCGCTCACCATCCGCCACGGCAAATAATAGTTTACAAATCGTATGTATCTGATACATACATCCCGCAAAATCAGGAGGGAGCTACAATGGCTGCCAAATCCTATATTTTTTTTAACAATTCTTCTCAACCGATTCATCAAAGCGCAACCGCTTCAATAAAAACAACAAAATTTCTGAATCGTCTGAAATATGTTTCCTCCGCTTCCCCCCGCGCCGCGCGCGCGCCGTTCGCCCTGGCCTGCCTGCCCGCATCGCTCATCCTCGCGCTCGCCACCGGCGCCAACGCCCATGCAGCGCAAACCGGGCCGGCCAGCCTGGCCGCCTTGCAGGCCGCCATCACGGCGCAACAAGCCAAGCTGCAACAGGAGGAATTGCAACTCGAACAACAATCCCTGGAGCTTGACGCGCAGCAGCGCCTGCTCAACAGCCAGATGGCCCAGCTGCGCGGCCGCGGCACCAGCACCGCCAGCACCCCATCCGCGCCAGCACCCGCACCCGCCAGCGCCACCGTGGGTCAGGAGCAGCAGCAGCAGCAACAGCAGAATCAGCAGGAGCAAACCAAGGTCATCCTCCAATCCTCCACCGTGCTCGCCAACACTGGCGGGGTGCTAACCCCCAAAGGCACCCTGGTCATAGACCCCTCGCTCGAATATGATTACTGGTCGCAAAACCAGCTGGCCCTCAACGGCTTCACCATCATCCCCGGCATCACCTTCGGCAATATCTTCATCGCCCGGGTTGACCAGAACTTCCTCACCGCCGCCCTCACCGCCCGCTACGGCGTCACCAACAATCTGGAAGTCAACGTCAAGGTCCCCATCGTGGCCGGCTACGGCACCTTCACCGCCCAGGCGGTGGGGCCAACCGCGCAGCCGCTCAACACCAGCGCCAACAATGTCAACATTGGCGACATCCAGCTCGGCGCCTCCTATCAGTTCAACAGCGGCGCCCAGGGCTGGCCCGTCTTCGTCGGCAACCTCACCTTCAAAACCGCCACCGGCATCAGCCCCTACTCAGTGCCCATCTACACGGTTTATGACAGCGGCGGCGCCTTCCTCGGCGGCATCCAGAAAAAACTCCCCACCGGCACCGGCTTCTATTCGCTGCAACCCAGCGTCACCGTTTTCTACCCCACCGCCCCCGGCGTGCTGTTCGGCAATTTCCAATACATCTACAATTTCAGCCGCTCTTTCGACATTCTCGGCAGCTCCGGCGTCACCGCGCGGGAGAATCTGGAACCCGGCAGCGCGGTCGCCGCCACCTTCGGCATGGGCTTCGCCCTCAATGACAAAGCCTCCCTAACCCTGAGCTACCAGCAGGAGCACGTCTTCGGCTCCGCGGTGAACCACCATTCCATCCCCGGCTCCGCGTATGATTTCGGAACCTTCAATTTCGGCCTCGGCTACGCCATCAACGCGCACACGAATTTCAACATCGGCGTCGGCATCGGCGCCGGCCCCAACGCTCCGGTCGCCAAAATCCTGTTCGAGGTGCCAATGCGCTTCTAACCCCAACCCTTGAGAAGGATCATTCTCAAAAGTTTTTTGGGGTCTGGCCCTTTTTTGCAAAAAAGGGCCAGAATCTTGGGGAGCTTTTTATAAAAAGCTCCCCAAACCCCGCAAAAATTTTTAGTAATTTCAATTTGTTATAAGAAAAAACGGTTAAGACAGACTCTTAAGCATCATCCGCGCCCCGGCGCCGCCGTTTCGTCTCCGCGCGCTGGCTCTTCGCCTCCAGCCGCCGCATTTTTGATGCCCTGGTCGGCCTTGTCGGCTTGCGCAGCACCGGCGCCACCGCCGCCGCGCTTATCATCTCAAACAGCCGCGCCCGCGCATCCTCCCGGTTCTGCACCTGCGTGCGAAACCGGTTGGCGGTAATCACAATCACCCCGTCATTGCTCAGCCGCCGCCCCGCCAGCACCCGCAAGCGGGCCTTCACGGCGCCAGGCAGAGATTCACATTTCAGCAGATTAAACCGCAGCTGCACCGCCGTCGCGACCTTGTTGACATTCTGCCCCCCAGGGCCAGACGCCGCAACAAAGCTCTCCTCGAGATCAGCCTCGCTGATCCCGAGCCTCGGTGTCACTTGTATCCACATCCGGCCCGGCCTTTGCCGCCAGGCCGCGCGTCCTCAGGCCGCCTTGGCGTCCTTTTTGGCGGTGGCCCGCTCCAGGCGGCGCTTCAGCGCCAGGCCCTCGGGGGTCATCTTGCTGTCGTTCTGGCTCAGCAGAAACGCATCCAGCCCGCCATTATGCTCGATCGTGCGGATCGCCCGGGTGGAGAGACGCAGCCGGACATTGCCCAGCACATCCGAAAGCAGCGAGGTTTCCTGCAGGTTCGGCAGAAAGCGCCGGCGGGTCTTGTTATTCGCATGGCTGACATTGTTGCCAGCTTGCACGGTCTTTCCTGTCAGTTCACAACGGCGGGCCATGATACAATCCTCAAATACGCAAAGCGGGCCGGCGGATACCGGCCCGAAATCCAGCCCGGCTTATGGCCAAAACCCTCGCCCCGGTCAAGCCTCGCCCGCGTGATCCTTGCCCACGGTTGAGCGCATTTCGCCCGATTCCACACTTTCCATCGCCTGGCGCAGAATCTGCACCACCACATCGTCGGGCAGGGTGCGCGTCAGCAGCCCCATCGCCCCGCCCAGCAGCGCCGAGGCCACCGCCAGCGAGTTGATCTTCTGTCCCATCATATACTCAATCGCCTTGTCCACGACCGAGCCTGCATGGCTCAAATCGCGCTCAGGCGGGGATTGCATTTCATTCATCATCTCTTCCATTCGGGCCTTTATGGGTGTTCCGCGCCCCGTTACCAAGCCAACCCCTCACTGCGCAACTTCGCCGAGCACCCTGCCCTGCACGGCCTCTTCCTGCTCCGCCTGCTGCGCCGCCCACATGCCGGCATAAACGCCATCGGCCTCCAGCAGCGCCGCATGGCTGCCGCGCTCCACAATCAGCCCCTCGCGCAGCACCAGTATCTCGTCGGCATCCGTCACCGTGGAGAGCCTGTGCGCGATCACCAGCGTCGTACGGTCATACGCCACCGAGCGCAACGCCGAGCCAATCTCCTGCTCCGTCGCGGTATCCAGCGCGCTGGTCGCCTCATCGAGGATCAGCACGCGCGGATTCTTCAAAATCGTGCGCGCAATCGCCACGCGCTGCTTCTCCCCGCCCGAGAGCTTCAAGCCCCGCTCACCCACCTTGGTCTTGTACCCCTGCGGCAGGCTGACGATGAAATCATGTATCTGCGCCAGCCGCGCCGCCTGCTCAATCTCCTCGGCGCTGGCCCCCGGCCGCCCATAGGCGATATTGTAGAAAATCGTATCGTTGAACAGCACGGTATCCTGCGGCACCACGCCAATGGCCGCGCGCAGGCTGTGCTGGGTGTAGTCGCGCACATCATGCCCATCCACCAGCACGCTGCCCGCGAGCGTGTCGTAAAACCGGAACAGCAGCCGCGAAATGGTGGACTTGCCCGACCCCGTCGGCCCCACGATGGCCACCTTCTGCCCCGGCGTCGCCGTAAAGCTCACCCCTTTCAAAATCTCGCGGTCCGGATTGTAGCCAAAGCGCACATTCTCAAAGCGCACCTCCACCGGCCCGCCCTGTGCCGCCAGCTCCAGCGCGCCGGGCCGGTCCTTCACCTCGTAATTCACCCGCATCAGGGAGAACATCTGCTCCATGTCGATCATGCCCTGGTTGATCTGCCAGTACACGAAGCCGAGAAAATTAAGCGGCACATAAAGCTGCATCAGGTAGGTGTTCACCAGCACGAACTGCCCCACCGTCATGGTGTGGTGCGCAACCCCATGCGCCGCCATCAGCATCATCACGCCCAGCGCCATGGATATGATCACCGCCTGGCCGATATTCAGCCCGTTGAGCGAGACCTGCGCCTTCACCGAGGCCGCCTCATAGCGCGCCAGGCTCTCATCATAGCGCCGCGACTCATGCGTCTCATTGCCGAAATACTTCACCGTCTCGAAATTCAGCAGGCTGTCGATCGCCTTGGTCTGCGCCTCATTGTCGGTTTCGTTCATAATCCGGCGGAACTTGGTGCGCCACGCCGTCACCCCAAAGGTGAACGCCATATAGAACCCGACCGCGACAAACGTGATGAGCGCATACCAGAAGCTGAACATGTGCCAGAGAATGCCCACCGTGAGCAGCAGCTCGATAATGGTGGGCATCACATTGAAGGTGCTGAGCCGCAGCACGTTCTGGATGCCGAGCGTGCCGCGCAGAATAATGCCGGAAAGCCCGCCGGTCTGCCGGTCCAGATGAAAGCGCATGGAGAGCCCATGCAGATGCTCGAAAGTCTGCCGCGCCACCACGCGCGAGGCGCGCATCTGCACGGCGGCGAAAATCGCATCCCGCAACTCGCCAAAGCCGGCGGCGCCGATGCGCACCAGCGCATAACCCACGATCAGCGCGGCCGGCACAACAATGGCATTGCCCCCATGCGCCAGCTTGTCCACCGCATGGCCGTAGAGGATCGGCACATAAACCGTCGCCACCTTGGCCAGCACCATCGCCAGGCTGGCCAGCACCAGCCGCAGGCGCAGGCCGAACTCATGCTTGGGCCATAAATACGGCAGCAGCGAGCGCAAGGTGGCCCAGGCATTGCGTGGCGCCTTGGCGCCGCCGGGGGTGGGAGCAAGATGGGGGTTGGCACGGGCGGCATTACGGGTCATGTCACCGCACATGGCATCTGATCCGCAAATTGCAAAGCTCCTCTCGCACATCTCTGCCTGTCATTCCGCGGTGCTGCCGGGCGCGCGCCTGCCGCTCTACGCCGGAGCGCACCATATCGGCTATGTAACGCCTGGTTTCGCGGCCCGGCTGGCCGCCATCAGCCCCCTGGTGCGGGTGAATGAAAACAGCGTGTTGCTCGCCCCCGCGGCGCTGGCCTCGCTCAACGGCCTGGCCCGCGCCGCCGGCCTGCCCCTGCGCGCCGAGAATTTTGACGTACGGTCAACCCCCACCGGCCCGGTGCTGGCGGTGCTTGATCGCGGCGCCCTGCCCAGCTTCGGCGTCATCGGCGTCGGCGTGCATTTAAACGGGCTGGTCCGCCGCGCCGATGGCTGGCATCTCTGGATCGCCAAACGCGCCGCCGACAAAAAGCTGGACCCCGGCAAGCTGGACAATCTGGTCGCCGGCGGGGTCGCCGCCGGGCACACGCCGTTTGCAACCATCATCAAGGAAGCCGAGGAAGAAGCCGCCCTGCCCGCCGCCCTGGCCAGCCACGCCCGGCAGGTCGCCTGCTTCACCTACAACATGGAACGCCCCGAAGGCCTGCGCCGAGACGTACTCTACGCCTACGATCTGGAGCTGCCCGAATCCTTCACCCCCACCCCGGCCGATGGCGAGGTCGAAAGCTTCTCCCTCTGGCCCCTGCCGCGCGTGCTGGAGGTCGCCTCCACCACCGATGACTTCAAATTCAACGTCAACCTGGTCCTCATAGACCTGCTGATCCGCCAAAACCTGCTCCAAGGCGCCGCCGCCGCGCAGCTGCGCGCGGCGCTGAACGGCTCCCTCAGCCCCGAGGCGCCGCCGCCCGGCCCAGCCGGTCATTAATCGCCCGCCCAAGCCCCGCCTGCGGCACCGGCATGGCCGCGATGCGCCGCAGCCCCAGCCCCTGCCCGCGCGCGTCAAGCTCATGCAGCGCCTCGAACAGCCGCGCCGCCGCCTCGGCCAAGTCCCGCCCCGCCGAGAGCTGAAACACCAGCCCCGCCCCCGGCAGCGGCGGGCCAAACGCCAGCAGCGCCTCATCCGCCGCCACGCTGGCGGCATTCAGCCGCACCGGCAGCCCCGGCGCATAATGCGAGGCCAGCATCCC
Source organism: Pseudomonadota bacterium (assembly GCA_021808985.1). Lineage (GTDB taxonomy): Bacteria > Pseudomonadota > Alphaproteobacteria > Acetobacterales > Acetobacteraceae > Acidocella. Next base: position 3,157 of record JAKBAQ010000059.1, on the reverse strand, counting down.
CGGCGATGCCATCGCCCGCCCCTCGATAACCGGCGCGTCCGTCTCCAGCGCGCCCGCCACCGCCTCCAGCGCCTCCACGCTCACCCCGCCCGGGCGCAGCAGCACCGGCGCCGGCCCGCAAAGGTCAACCACGGTGGACTCCACCCCCACCACACACGGCCCGCAATCGATCACCGCCGCGATTTTGCCGCCCAGCCCCGCCAGCACATGCGCCGGCATGGTCGGGCTGATCTGCCCTGACCGGTTGGCCGAAGGCGCCGCCACCGGCCCGCCGAACGCAGCCAGCAATTGCAGCGCAACGGGATGCGCCGGCACCCGCACCGCCAGCGTCTCCAGCCCCGCCCCCGCCAGCAGCGAGACCGGGCAATCCCCCCCGCGCGGCAGCACCATGGTCAGCGGCCCCGGCCAGAACGCCGCCGCCAGCTTCTCCGCCACGGCGTTGGCCCGCACCTGCGCGAAGGCATCCTCCGCGCTGGCGTAATGGCAAATCAGCGGATTAAAGCGCGGCCGCCCCTTGGCGGCATAAATGCCGGCCACGGCGCGGGCATTCGTCGCATCCGCCCCCAGGCCATAAACCGTCTCGGTGCCAAAGGCGACCAGCTCCCCCGCCGCCAGCAACGCCACCGCGCGGGCAATCCCGGCCTCGTCCGGATGCAGGATAACGCTCAATCCTCTTCCGGCTGGCGCCCGGCCGCGCCCGGCGGCGTCACCCGCGCCTCCAAATCCCGCGCCACCTCCGGCTGGTGCAGCAGCTTGTTGATGCGCGTCGCCTCTTCCAGCGCCTCATCGGCCAGGAACTTCAAATCCGGCGTCACCCGCAGCCCCAGCCTGGGTGCTATCTGCGCCCGCAAAAACGGCGAGACGCGCTTAAGCGCGGGCAGCAGCGGCGTGATATCCTTGCCCCCCAGCACGGTGGCGAACACCGTCGCATGCTTCAAATCCGGCGACATCCGCACTTCCGAAACGGTCAGATGCGCCTTGGCCAGCGCCGCGTCGTGGAACTCGGTGCGCAGAAACACCTCCGCCAGCGCATGGCGGATTTCCTCGCCCACCCGCAACTGCCGCTGGCTGGGGCCAGCGGCATGCTGGTTATGGTGCGACGATTTCGGTTTCATAGCATTCCACCATGTCGCCCTCGCGCAGATCCTGGAACCCGGCGAATGAGAGGCCGCACTCATACCCGCGCGCCACTTCCTTCACATCGTCCTTGAAGCGCTTGAGCTGCGAAAGCTCGCCCTGATGGATGACCACATTGTCCCGCAGCAGCCGCACGCCGCACCCGCGCTTGACCACGCCCTCCGTGACATAGCACCCCGCGACCTTGCCGGTCTTGGTGATGTTGAACACCTGGCGGATTTCCGCATAGCCGAGGAACTTCTCGCGATGCACGGGGGCGAGCTTGCCCTTCACCAGCTTCTCGATATCGTCCGCGACCTCGTAGATGATCGAGTAATAGCGCACATCCACGCCATCGCGGTGCGCCAGCTCGCGCGCCTGCGCATTGGCGCGGACATTGAAGCCAACCACAATGGCGTCCGACGCCTTGGCCAGCTGCACATCGCTCTCGGTAATCTGGCCGACGCCGGAATAAATCACCCGCACCCGCACTTCCTCGTTGCCGACCTTGGTGACCACCACCGAGATCGCCTCCGCAGAACCCTGCACATCGGCCTTGACCACGAGGGCCACTTCCTTCTGCGCGCCAGCCTGAATACGGGCCAGCATCTCCTCCATCGTGCCGCGCGCGGCGGTGGCGCTGGCGGCGGAACGCTCGCGCAGCTTCTGCTGGCGGTATTCCACAATCTCGCGCGCCCGCACATCGCTCTCCACGACCACGAACGGCTCACCCGCCACCGGCGCGGCGGAGAGGCCGAGAATTTCCACCGGGGTCGAGGGCAGCGCCTCCTTCACGGCCTTGCCCTTGTCGTCCTGCATGGCGCGCACGCGGCCCCACTGGGCGCCCGCCACCACGATATCTCCGGCATGCAGCGTGCCCTTCTGCACCAGCACGGTCGCCACCGGGCCGCGCCCACGGTCCAGCCGGCTCTCAATCACCGCGCCCTCGGCCGAGCGGTCGGGGTTGGCGCGCAGCTCCAGCACCTCGGCCTGCAGCAAAATGGCTTCCTCGAGCTTGTCCAGCCCGATCTTCTTCAGCGCCGACACCTCGACATCCTGTGTCTCGCCGCCCATCGCCTCAACCACGATCTCATGCTGCAGCAGCTCCTGGCGCACGCGGTTGGCATCCGCCCCCGGCCGGTCGATCTTGTTCACCGCCACGATAATCGGCACCCCGGCCGCCTTGGCGTGCTTAATCGCCTCGATAGTCTGCGGCATCACCCCGTCATCGGCGGCAACCACCAGCACCACGATATCAGTCACCCCCGCGCCGCGCGCCCGCATGGCGGTAAAGGCCTCATGGCCCGGCGTGTCGAGGAAGGTGATCTGCGCGCCCGACGGCAGCTTCACCGTATAGGCGCCGATATGCTGGGTAATCCCCCCCGCCTCGCCGGCGGCCACATCGGTATGGCGCAGCGCATCCAGCAGGCTGGTCTTGCCATGGTCCACATGGCCCATGATCGTCACCACAGGCGGGCGCGGCAGCAGCTCGGTGTCCGCATCCTCCTCGCCTTCCAGCCCCACTTCCACATCCGCGTCCGAAACCCGGCGCGCCTTGTGCCCAAACTCCGCCACCACCAGCTCGGCGGTGTCCGCGTCAATCACCTGGGTGATGTTCGCCATCACGCCCATCTTCATCAGGGCGCGCACCACGTCGTTGCCGCGCGCGGCCATACGGTTGGCCAGCTCCTGCACGGTTATGGTCTCCGGCAGAATCACCTCGCGCACCACCTTCACGCCATCGGCGCGCAGCAGCTCCAACTCCGCCTGGCGGCGCTCACGCTCGCGCTGGCGGCGCACCGAGGCCAGCGAGCGCACCTTCTCATCCTCCCCCTCGATCGCCGCCATCACGTCGATCTTCCCGGCCCGGCGGCGGTCATCGCCAATCTTCTTCGGCGCCACCACGGGCACGCCACGCTTGGGCACGGCGCCCACGCTCGGGCGTTTCACGCCGCGCGGCGCGTCTTCCTCTTCCTCGGCCCGCGCGCCGGGGCGCTGGCCGGTCTTCAGCTGCAAGGTCTCGCGGGAGGGCACGGCGGGC
>JAKBAQ010000058.1 GCA_021808985.1 Pseudomonadota bacterium | reverse complement strand
ACACAAGCCCGGGGTGCAAACATATGATGAAATTCCTGATGGCGGTTCTGGCCTGCGGCGCGCTTGCCGCCTGCGCGCCGGTCCAGCCGGAAAGCCAGGCCCAGCAGGCCGACGACGCCGCCTGCACGGCCCAGGCCGACGCCAGCTACAACGCCAGCACGCTAGACCTGCAAGCCCGTCCCTCCCAGAACGGGCTGCTCTACGGCGCCATGCCCACCCATGTGTTCGACGGCGAGAGGCTCGGCGCCGAACATGACCGCGAAAGCCAGATCAGCCATTGCGAGCAGACCGGCGGCGCCGGCCCCGATGACCTGCCAAGCCCCCCCGCCGTGGCGCCGCACATCATCAACCCCTGATTTTTTCACAAGAGGAACCTTACTCATGAGCCGTATCATCCGCACCGATGCCAACCCCGTCCTCGCCAAGGCGGTGGAGTATCATGGCTTCGTCTACACCCAGGGCGTGGTCGCCTCCGACCCCTCGCAAGACATCACAGCCCAGACCAAGGATGTTCTCGCGCAGATCGATTCCTTGCTGGAAACTCATGGCACCGATAACACCCGCCTGCTCCAGGCGCATATCTGGCTCAAGAATATGGCGGATCGCGAAGCCATGAACAAAGTATGGACCGCCTGGCTCCCCGAAGGTGCCGCCCCCGCGCGCGCCTGCGTTCAGGCCGTCCTGGCCGATCCCGGCTATCTCGTCGAGATCATGATCACCGCCTGCCGGTAATCCCCAAAAAACCTTTTTTGTTTTGCAACAGAAGCGGTTAACCGCCGCTTCCCGAATCGCGGCCATCCCTCGGGCAGGGGTGGCCGTGTTTCTTTAGAATAAAAATCATAACGAAAAACTCAAATAGGAATGTTGTCTTAACTTAATTGCGCACATCATCGGCAAATGACGATTTTGTCACTATGTTGCATTTTTGCCGCAAATTCGTATTGCGCCAAACGCATTCCACCCTTAGCCCGATAGCATGACGATTTGGCGCAACGGCAATCTGGGGCGGAGCATTTGATGGCCGGCAAAACCAGGCTCAGCGGCTTTGGGGCGAAAGCCCGCCTCACCGTGCTCAGCGCCGTCCTCGCCGGCGCGTCCTTTTTCGCCGCCGCCGCCGCTCACGCCACCACCCGTCACTATGTCCACCACACCGTCCCGCATCTGGCTTACTCTCACAGCCACCTGCACGGCCATGTCAGCCTCGCGCGCTACCACCACACCGCGCCGCTGCACCTGAAAACCGTGGCATACCACCCGCACTACGTGGAACATCATGACTATGCCGCGCATCACGTGCGGCTTGCTGAATACCACCCGCACTACGTGGAACATCACTCCGAATATCATCCGCGCTTGGATCATCATGTCCGGCTGGCTGACTATCACCCGCATTACATCCGCCCGCATTACATCCACAACCGCGCCGCGCTCTACCGTCATTCCAGCCTGCAATGCGTCCCCTACGCGCGCGAGGTCTCCCATATCGACCTGACAGGCAACGCCTTCCTCTGGTGGGCCGAGGCCGCTGGCCGCTACGCGCGCGGCGCCGTCCCGGTTGAAGGCGCGGTGCTCAACTTCCGCTCCATCGGCCGCATGCCGCTTGGCCATGTCGCCGTCGTCACCGATGTCATCAACAGCCGCACCATCCTCGTCACCCAGGCCAACTGGGTCGCCGGCGCCATCACCAACGATGTCACCGTGCAGGACGTCTCTCCCGAGAATAACTGGTCCGAGGTCGAGGTCGAACTGGGTGACAGCCGAACCTGGGGCTCCGCCTACCCCACCTACGGCTTCATCTATGACAAGCCGTCCATCAGCACCGTCATCGCCGCCAACGGCCAGAGCAACGAAGTCGCGGAGGCGCCCAGCGTCCACGCGGTCAGCACCGAAGGCCCGGATCGCAACCTGCAATAATCCAGCCGCCGCCTGATACGCCGGGGGCAGATATCTCCCCCGCCCTTATTCGCCGCCTGTAAGCACCCGCATCAACCGCTCGAACTCCGCGACGCTGAGCGTCTCGGCCCGCCTGGCCGGGTCTATCCCGGCGGCCTCCAGAAGTGCTGCGCCGCCAAGCCCCTTTAGCGCGCCGCGCAGCATCTTGCGCCGCTGGCCAAAGGCGGCGGCGGTCAGCTTTTCCATCGCCCGGATATGCCGCAACGGCGGCTGCTCAGGCTTGGGCACCAGCCTTATCAAGGCGGAATCCACCTTCGGCGGCGGCGCGAAGGCGCCCGCCGGAATATGCATGAGAATCGCCACATCGCACAGCCACTGCGCCAGCACCGAAATCCGCCCATAGGCCGGGCTGCCGGGCGCGGCGCAGATTCGCTCCGCCACCTCCAGCTGGAACATCAGCGTGAACGCCTGAAACTCCCCCGCCCGCATCAGCCATGAGACCAGCAGCGGCGTGCCGATATTGTAAGGCAGGTTGGCCACTATGGCGCGCGGCGCCGGCACCAGCGCCGGCAGGTCGGCCTTCATCGCATCCGCGTGGAGAATCGTCAGCCGCCCTCGCGCCGTCTGCGCCAGCGCCCGTATCGCCGCCACTGCCCGCGGGTCATATTCTATGGCGGTCACATGCCGCGCCCCGGTGGCCAGCAGCGCGCGCGTCAGCCCGCCCGGCCCGGGGCCTATTTCGATGACATTAACCCCCTCCAGCGGCTCCGCCCGCGCGGCGATGCTGGCCAGCAGGTTCGGGTCGAGCAGAAAATGCTGCCCCAGCGATTTATCAGCCCGCAGGTCATGGGCCTTTATGACCTCGCGCAGCGGCGGTGGTGAAATTTCATCCGGCATGGTGCTTGTTAGCCGAGGCGTGGCCGTGGCAACAGGGGATATGAGCGAGCAAACAACCAAACAGCCATCCCTGCGTCCGCTTGGCGACTGGGTTCTGCACGCGCCGCAAATGCTGCGCGCCCTGGTCCGCGCCGACGAAATCTGGCTGGCGATCCTCTCCGCCGTCGTCGGTATGCTGGGCGGGCTGGGCGTGGTCATCATCAACGCCATCACCCAGATCATGCATGAGCGCCTGTTCGCGCTGCCATCGGGGCAGGGGCTCTCTGAATCAGTGCATATCGCGCCGTTGCGGGCGTTTCTGGTGCCGGTGCTGGGCGGCACGGTGCTGGGCGTCAGCATGTGGGCGCTCTCCCGGCTGCGCCCGCGCAACCTGGTCGACCCGGTGGAAGCCAACGCGCTCTATGGCGGGCGCGTTTCGCTGAATGACAGCCTGATCGTCTCGGCGCAGACCGCCTGGTCCAACGGCGTGGGCGCCTCGGTCGGCATGGAGGCCGGCTACGCCCAGCTTGGCGCCGGCATCGCCTCCCGCCTGGGCCGCAGCTTCCGCCTCCGCCGGAACGACCTGCGCGTCCTGGTCGGCTGCGGCACGGCCGCCGCCATCGGCGGCGCCTTCAACGCCCCCTTATGCGGCGCCTTCTACGGTATCGAGCTGATCATCGGCATATACTCAATCGCGACGCTTCCCTTCGTGGTCATCGCCGCGCTGGCCGGCACGCTCACGGTGCAGGTCATCTCCGGTGGCACCCCGCCCTTGCTGGTCACCCTGCCCGCCAATGTGCCCAACGCCGCCTATGCCGCGGTGCTGGTGGAGGGTGTGGCCTGCGGCCTGGCCGGCATCGCGGTCATGCGCGGCGTCACGGCCATTGAGGCCCTGTTCCGCCGTTCAGGCATTCCCCTCTGGGCGCGCCCCGTTCTCGGCGGCGCCATCACCGGGCTGCTGGGCTGCATCTCCCCCAAGGCCATGTCCTCCGGCCACTCCGCCCTGCATGCTGACATCAACATAGCCTACCCCTTTCTCATCGTGCTGGGGTTTCTGCTCATAAAATCGGTGGCCTCGGCCTTTTCCATCGGCTCGGGCTTTCGCGGCGGCCTGTTTTTCGCCTCGCTGTTCCTGGGCGCGCTGTTTGGCAAGGTCTTCGCCGGTCTGCTCACCATGCTGCCCTTCATCACGCCCATGCCCAGCGGCTTTTATGCCGTCGTGGGTATGAGCGCCCTGGCCGTCGCGGTCGTCGGCGGCCCCATGACCATGACCTTCCTCGCCCTGGAGAGCACCCAGAATTTCGGCGTCACCATGGCGGTGCTGGCCGCCTCCATCGTCTCGGCCATCACCGTGCGCCGCCTGTTCGGCTACTCCTTCGCCACCTGGCGCTTCCACCTGCGCGGCGAGCAGATCCGCAGCGCCGTCGATGTCGGCTGGATCCAGTCCCTCACCGTCGGGCGCATGATGCGCCGCGCCACCGCGATGGTGCATCAAGGCATGACCCTGATGTCCTTCCGCGCCGAGGTGCCGCTCGGCTCCACCCAGCGCGTGATCGTGACTGACGCCGAATCCGCCTATGCCGGCATCGCCTACCCGGCCGAAGCCTTCGCGATCACCGGCGAAGGCCGCGCCGTGCGCGACATTCTGCACCATCAGGAGCATTTCCTGCTGCCCGCGATGACCGTGAAGGAAGCCCTGGCCGCCTTCGAGGCCGCCGAGGCCGACGCCCTCGCCGTGCTTGACGGCCCCGACACCCGCAACGTCCTCGGCCTGCTGACCGAGCAATACGCCCTGCGCCGCTACAACGAGGAGCTGGACCGCCGCCGCCGCGAAATGTCCGGCGAATAAGCCTACAAAATCCTGCGCGCGAAACGCTGCAGCGGCCGGTCATAGAAAAACGTGACCAGCACGCTCGCGCCGAGCGACGCGGCCATGAACCCGACGAAAACGGCGAGGGGGCTGAACATCTGCTTGTCCCCCGGATGGTCATATATAAAGACACTGCCGAGAAACAGAATCGAAGGGTGGAATATATAAAACGGGTAGGAGAGGGCGCCGAGCCGGCCCAGCCGCGGGCTTAGCCGCAAATGCCCGCCATTTTCCAGCGCCGCCAGGCCGACGATGATGGCGGCCAGGCTCCCCGCCACCAGCGGCGCGCGCTGTAGGCTGGGATAGACAAACCCCCAATCATCCAGCCGCTCCAGCAGCACCAGGGCGCTTGCCCCCCCCGCCAGCAGCAGCCATGGCCAGGGCTGGCGCAGCCGCAGCCTGAAAAAAACCGCCCCCGCCGCCAGCCCGGCGAAGAACATCACCTCATGCACGCCAAAAAAATGCCAGGCCAGCGCATGGGGCGGGCGCAGGCGCGGCAGCACGTATCTTAGCGGCGGCAGCGTCTGGCCCAAATGCCAGGCCACCAGAAACACCCAGGCGCCAAGAATATAGCGCCCCACCAGGGGCAGCAGCGCCAGGGTGAACATCAGATAGAAGGCGAGTTCGAAACGCAGGCTCCAGGCCGGCGGAATCAGCTCCCTGAAACCGCCGTTGCGGGTGAACGGGTCGAGCGTGAGGATATGCGCCAGATATCCCGGGCTGCATGTCGGCCACAAAAAATACAGAGGAATGACCAGCGAGAGCCAGTAAACCGGATAAATCCGCCAGAATCGCCGCCAGAGGAAGCGCGGCAGCCGGTTCAGCCGCCCAAAATCCTCCCGGTGCGCGCCATATATCACGAAGCCGCTCAGTACGAAGAAGAACAGCACCGCGATGATCGGCGGCAGATCAACCCCCCCCAGCACCGGCGCCGGGCGGAGCGAGGCGGCGAAGCTGACAATATGGTCGGTTCCAACACAAAGCGCCGCGACGAACCGGGCCACCTCCAGGCTGATCAGCTTGCCCGGTCGCCTGGCCGGTGAAACATTCATGACAGGCACAACAGGGCTGACCGCAAGCGCATGCCAAAAGTGATTCGGGCTTCCCTCCAACACTGTCAAGCAGGCCGCTCAAACGCCCGAATTCGGCATTTGTTTCCGTTACAAATGCCGGGCCGGAACGATTCGAATAGACAATGCACACAAACCCGTGTATGTTTTTAAAAATAGGGTTATATCCAAAAATAAACACGTTCAGGTTGTGCTTATTTTGCAGTTTTGATGATAAACCTTCTCGAAAAAGTGATAGTATTAACCTAGTTGTCACAGAAATTAACCAAAGATTGTGCTTGCCACCGCTGCAGTGCAGCGGTAATGGATTTTTGAATTTGTTAAATCAGGGGTGGTGTTATGTCAGCAGTCGTTTCAACAACAGTAGGCTTAACAGTCGGTGGTTCCCCCAATTTGGCGGTTGGTATCGTTACGGTTCCGTCCGCCTTCAGCGCTACTGGCGCGGGTAGCTCCGTCAACGGTCTTCTTCAGGCGTACCTTAATGGTATCAGCAGCTCAATTTCCAGTTCGGTTTCGGGCGGCACGCCCACCGTTGGGCTGATCAATAACGACCTCGCCGCCGGCTTGGTCTACACCGTCAGCGGTTCCAGCGGAAAGTTCTTCGAGGAATTCACGAACACTGACTCGGTCGGTGGCGTGTCGACCCTTAGCGCCGCTCCCTACGCCGGCCTCACCGTCGCCGCGAACGTGACCAATCTGCTCGTCGAAGTTCCCGGCAAATCGGTCATCACCGGCAACGGCGCCACCTCCCTGGCCCTGTTCGGCGCTAACAGCAACGTCGTGTACACTGACACGAACGGCGGCACCACCGGCGCTGCGGACTCCATCTATGCCGCCGGCGGCAGAGACGTCATCAGCGCCTACAGCACTAACGTCAACCCGAACTCCTCCTACGACATCGTGCTCTCCGGCGCGGGCTCAACCGTTGCTGGAGCCGGCAAGGACACCGTGAATGTCGGCGCGGCGTTTGATACCGTGAGCGCTGACGGCAACTCGACCGCCACCGTCTATGTCTATGGCGGCGCCACGACCATCAACGCGAACGACTCTTCCTCCGTCGCCGTGCAGTTCGCCCAGAACGCGGGCGGCACGCTGGACTTCATCAATAACAGCTCCAACGCCGCGACCATTTTCTCCGCCAACTACGGCGCCGGCAAGTTCGCCCCCAACTCCGTCACGGCTTACGGCGGCGCGGGCGGCGGCTACTATGTCGGCGGTCGTGCTGGTAACAACTCGCTGGTCGGCGGCTCCGGCGCGGTCACCCTGCAAGGTGCCGGCTCGGGAGATTTCCTCGAAGGCAACTCCTCGCTCGGCAACTTCCTGTTCGCCTATCAGGGCCCTGAAACCCTGGTCGGCAGCGCCACCTCCGCGAACAACACCTTCCAGCTCGGCCTGGCCTACACCGGCAGCACCGGCGCCATCGTCTCCAACGCCGTCGTCTCCACCGCGGGCAGCGGGCAGCAGGCCTTCATCATGGGCAGCTCGTCCAGCAGCACGCTCACCGGCTCCAATTCGACTGTTGCCGGCACTGACAATCTGTACATCTTCGTGAGCAACGCCGAGACCACCGTCAACGGCGCGAGCAACTACCTCATCACGGATTTCAGCTCCGCCAACAGCTCGATCTACCTGAACGACACTGTCTTCGGGTCGACCAACACGCTGGGCATCTTCTCCATCGCCGACCAGACGGCCCCTGGCTTCAGCGGCGCGGTCATCACCCTCTCCGATGGCTCGACCATCAAGCTGGCCGGTGTCACCGCGAGCAGCCTGAGCACGGTGTCCGGCTCCAGCGGCATCGTCATCACCTAATCCAGGCTCCAGGGCTCACAAAAAACCCGCGATGCGCAAGCATCGCGGGTTTTTTATCATCCGCCCGGCGGCGCCCGTCACGGCGCCGGCGTAAAATTCAGCGCCACGCCGTTAATGCAGTAGCGTAACCCCGTCGGCGCCGGCCCATCCTCGAACACATGGCCAAGATGCCCGCCGCACCGGCTGCAATGCGCCTCAATCCGTATCATGCCGTAAGTGCGGTCAACCGAGGTCGCCACCGCGCCCTCAACCGGGTCATTAAAGCTCGGCCACCCGGTGCGGCTGTCAAACTTCGTGCCAGAAATAAACAAATCCTGCCCGCACCCCGCGCAGGAGAACCGCCCCGCCCGCTTTTCATGGTTCAGCGCGCAGCTGCCCGGCCGCTCAGTGCCATGCCCGCGCAAAACCTCATATTGCTCGGGGCTCAAAATTTCGCGCCACTCGGCATCCGTATGGCTGACAGGAAAACGCGGCGCATCCGGCAGGGTCATATGTCTCTCCTTATTCTCTTATTTCGCCCCGGCCCCGCGCGGAATTTTCGCGCATTGAGGCCCGGCGCACTTATATAATGCCCAAACCTCCAGCTCCAAGGCAAAGCAGGTCCCCATGCCGCTCCCGCACCCCCGCCGCCGCCCTTCCGCGCGCTTCCTCGCGGCCCTCGTCCTGGCCTGGGCCGCCGCCGCCCCCGCGCATGCCGGCCCCGCCGTGCCACCCCCGGCCTATAACCCGCCAAACCCCGCCCCGCTTGCAACCGCCACCCTTTCAGGCGGCTGCTTCTGGGGCATGCAGGGCGTGTATGAGCATGTGAAAGGCGTCATCCGCGTCTATGCCGGCTATACTGGCGGCGCCGCCAGCACCGCGCATTATGCAATCGTCAGCACCGGCCTCACCGGCCACGCCGAATCCGTGCAGATCATTTTCAACCCGACCATCATCTCATACGGCAAAATCCTGCAAATTGACCTTGCCGTCGCCTCAAACCCCACCGAGCTCAACTATCAAGGGCCAGACAGCGGCACCCAATACCGCTCCGAAATCTGGTACAACTCCCCCGCCCAGCAAAAAATCGCCAGCCGATACATCGCTCAGCTCACGCGGGCGCATATCTTCTCCGCCCCCATCGTGGTGCAGCTGGCTCCGGCCATGCCGTTTTATCACGCCGAAGCCTACCATCAGGATTTCCTGGCGCGCCACCCTGATAACCCCTACATCGCCATCAACGACCTTCCCAAGCTGCGCGCCCTGCAAGCGGCCTTCCCGGCATTCTACCGGGCAACCCCGGTCACGGTCTTTCCGCTCACCTAGATCAATATTGGTTTGGATCGAATCGGCGGATTCGACCCAAACCAATGAAATTGATCGCAAAAACATGGCTAGAGCAGGATTGCTGCAAGGCAATCATGCTCTAGCCGGCGCGCGCCGTTCAGGAGGCTTTAACCTCCGCCGCCGCCGGCTCGCCCGCCGGAATGCTCATCCGCCGCCAGCGCTCCAGCGTCGCCTCCAGAGTCGGCCTGCCATTGCTCAGCGAAGCCGCGATCAACCGGTCAATCACGGCATGGCGCAGGTCGGCTTCGGTCTTCAGCGTATTCACGGGCATTTTCCACTCTCCGTCCTCAAAATCATGGATCACTCATCCATGCCCGCACCCTCGCGCCCGACCAAGGCGCGAATAAGGCGGCGGGTTGCTTTGATTGTGGCGAAAAAATTCGCCGCAGCGGAAAAAACACCGCCCAAAACCCCGGAAACATCCTGTTAAAGTATGATGCATTTGATATAGACGGCCAGGCTTCAGTCTCCGGGAATCGCATGGCGCAACGGATCAGGTTTCATTTTCTCAGCGCCGCGTGCGGCGCCCTGTTGCTGGCGGGCTGCGCGCAAGGCCCAGCCCAAACGGCGCAGACCGAATCATCTCCCCCCCTGCTCACCGTCGCCGATCTTGTCGGCGCCACCCCCGCCACGCTGGATGCCGCCTTCGGCCACCCGGCCCTGCTGCGGGTTGATGGCCCGGCCCAGGTATGGCTCTACCATTCCTCCGTCTGCGGCCTGGATCTCATCCTCTATCCTGACTCCGCCGGCATCCCCCGCGTCGCCGCCGCCGTGCCGGATAACGGCGATCCCGCCCGCTGCACCCTCAGCCTGGAGCACGCCACCACCGCCGCGGCACTGGAGCCCTCCGCCGCCTCCTGATAGGCTGCCCTCGACATAGCTTTGAGGATCACATGGCCGGCCTGAAAATCGCAGTGCAGATGGACCCGATGCACAGCATCGACATCACGGGCGACTCCACCTTCGCCCTGATGCTGGAGGCGCAAACGCGCGGCCATGCGCTCTGGCATTATGAAGTCCACCATATGTGGCTCAGCGGCCCCACCCTGCAGGCCCGCCTGCGCCCCGTCACGGTCCAAAACGTCTCCGGCCAGCATTATGCGTTCGGCCCCGAAAAAACCGTCAATCTGGCGGAGATGGACGTGGTGCTGATGCGCCAGGACCCCCCGTTCGACATGGCCTACATCACCGCCACGCACCTGCTGGAGCACATCCACCCCAAAACCCTGGTGGTCAACAACCCCGCCGCCGTGCGCAACGCGCCCGAAAAACTGCTGGTGACCCATTTCCCCGATCTGATGCCCCCCACCCTCATCGCCTGGGACCGTGGCGCGATCAAAGACTTCCGCAGCCTCCACGGCGACATCATCATCAAGCCGCTATTCGGCAATGGCGGCATCGGCGTCTTCCGCCTCAAGCCGGACGATGAAAATCTTGGCTCCCTGTTGGACATGTTCTTCGCCGCCTCCCGCGAGCCGCTGATGGTCCAGCGCTACGAGCCCGCCGTCCGCCAGGGCGACAAGCGCATCATCCTGATCGACGGCGAGCCGCTCGGCGCCCTCAACCGCGTCCCCGCCGAGGGCGACAGCCGTTCCAACATGCATGCCGGCGGCCGCCCGGAGCCAGCCAGTCTCACCCCCCGCGAGCTGGAAATCTGCGCCCGCATCGCCCCCACCCTCAAGCGCGAGGGCCTGCTCTTCACCGGCATTGATGTCATCGGCGGCTACCTCACTGAAATCAACGTCACCTCCCCAACCGGCCTGCAACAAATCGCCCGTTTTGACGGCGCCAATCTCGCCGCCGCCATCTGGGAGAAAATCGAGGCGCTGCGTTCCTGAGACTGTCATCGAATTGTAGCAGACGAGCCGCCAGCCGCTTTGCTAGAGGGAGGCGAAGAATCTGAAAGGTTGTCTATGTTGCTCACACGCCGGCGGTTTATCTCCTCCTCTCTCGCCCTTGGCGCCGGCTCCGCCTTCGGCGCCCCCGCGCTGGCCGGCACCGCCGCCCTCAACTGCGTCCTCATCGGCGACTGGGGCCGTCACGGGCATGACTATCAACGCGCCGTCGCGGTGCAAATGGGCAAGACAGCCGCGGCCATCGGCTCCCGGTACACCGTCTCCGTGGGCGACAATTTCTATGAAAACGGCGTCACCGGCGTTGACGACCCGCAATGGGAAAGCTCCTTCGAGAAGATCTACACCGCCCCCTCCCTCCAGAGCACCTGGAAGGTCATCCTCGGCAATCATGACTATCGCGGCAACGTCCAGGCCCAGCTTGACTACAGCGCCATGAGCCACCGCTGGCGCCTGCCCGCGCGCTACTACACCGAAACACAAACCCTGCCCGACGGCGCCCGCGCCGACTTCTTCTATCTGGACACCTCCCCCTTCATCAAAAAATACCTCGGCTCCAAGGTCAAAATCGAAGGCCAGGACTCTCAAGCCCAGCTGGACTGGCTGGACACCGCCCTGGCCGCCTCCACCGCGCATTGGAAAATCGTGGTCGGCCACCACCCCATCTACACGGCGCTGGACGATTCCGACGGCGAAGACCACGACCAGCCGGACCTCATCGCCCGCCTCAACCCCGTGCTGGCGAAGCATGACGTGCCGCTCTACATTTGCGGGCACGACCATTGCCTCCAATCCGTTGAAATGGGCGGCACCACCTATGTCGTCACCGGCGCCGGCTCGCAAACCTACACACCCCGCCCCGCCATCCGCGGCGGCTTCGCCTCCGGGGCGCATGGCTTCATGAGCCTGCACATCTCCGGCCACAAGTTGCAATACGGCCTCGTCGACATGACCGGCAAAACCATCTACGCCGGCCTCATCACCCCGGCCTGAAACAACCTTCCGCGGGCAGGCCGCCATGCCTGCCCGCGCGCCGCTGGTGCGGCTCCGGGCGTTGCATTAATACATCCTCCAGCACCATCCTGGCGCGTGGAAGACACCATCATGCCCCCCAACCCCCACCAGCTTCCCGCCCTCCAGCTCCTGCACCCGTCCCAGGCCGCCCAGTCCCGCGGCTATCTGCCATTTCAGCTGCAAACACCCGGCGCGCCGCCGCGCACATGGCGTCTGCCCGTAGGCCGGGGCCTCAGCTTTTTCCTCGCCGCGCCGCCCAGCCCCGCAACCCTCTCATTTCCCCCCGGCGAGGCCGTGCTCACGCCCGCCGGCTGGGGCAGGGCGCTGCTCGCGCGTCTCCGCCTGCATTCCAAAAGCCTGCGCCAAGGCGTGCTGGATTTTGACGGCGTGCA
>JAKBAQ010000057.1 GCA_021808985.1 Pseudomonadota bacterium | reverse complement strand
CCAACGCGCGAGACCGAAAGGCCGACGTTAACAGCGGGGCGGATGCCCTTGAAGAACAATTCGGTCTCCAGGAAGATCTGGCCGTCGGTGATGGAGATCACGTTGGTCGGAATATAGGCGGACACGTCGCCCGCCTGCGTCTCGATGACCGGCAGGGCGGTGAGCGAACCGGCGCCCATGTCGTCCGACATCTTGGCGGCGCGCTCCAGCAGGCGCGAATGCAGGTAGAACACGTCACCCGGATAGGCCTCGCGGCCCGGCGGGCGGCGCAGCAGCAGCGACATCTGGCGGTACGCGACGGCCTGCTTGGAAAGGTCGTCATACGCGATCAGCGCGTGCATCGCGTTGTCGCGGAAATATTCGCCCATGGTGCAGCCGGTATAGGGGGCGAGATACTGCATCGGCGCCGGGTCGGACGCGGTGGCGGCGACGACGATGGAGTATTCCATCACGCCCTGCTCCTCCAGCGTGCGCACCAGCTGCGCCACGGTTGAGCGCTTCTGCCCGACGGCGACATAGATGCAATAGAGCTTCTTGCCCTCATCCGTGCCGGCGTTGATGGCTTTCTGGTTGATGATGGTGTCGATGATGACGGCGGTCTTGCCGGTCTGGCGGTCGCCGATGATCAGCTCGCGCTGGCCGCGGCCGATGGGGATCAGCACGTCGATCGACTTGATGCCGGTCTGCATCGGCTCATGCACCGATTTGCGCGGAATGATGCCCGGCGCCTTGGTCTCCACCAGGCGGCGCTCGGTGGCCACAATCGGCCCCTTGCCGTCCAGCGGGTTGCCCAGCGCGTCCACCACGCGGCCCAGCAGCCCCTTGCCAACCGGCACGTCGACGATCTGGCCGGTGCGCGTGGCGGTGTCGCCCTCGCGGATCTGCCGGTCATCGCCGAAAATCACGGCGCCGACATTGTCCTGCTCCAGGTTCAGCGCCATGCCCTTGATCCCGGTGGCGGGGAATTCCACCAGCTCGCCGGCCATCACATTGGTCAGGCCGAAGATACGGGCAATGCCGTCACCCACGGAGAGGACCTGGCCGGTCTCGGCCACGTTCGATTCGGTGTCGAAATCCGCGATCTGGCGTTTCAGAATCTCGGAGATTTCGGCTGGGCGGATCTCCATGTCAGGCAGCTCCCTTTAGAGAATAATTGAGCCGGTTAAGGCGTGATTTCAGACTGGTATCAAAAAGTTTTGCGCCAATTTGGAGCACCATGCCGCCCAGCAGGCTGGCATCGGTCTGCTCTATCAGCTTCACATTGCCATAGCCGGCCTCGGTGAGGCGGGCGGTCAGCTGCGCGCGCTGCACATCGCTCAGCGGCTGCGCGGAGGTAACGGTGGCCACGGCCTCGCCCCGCTTGGCGGCCACATAGGCGGCAAACCCGTTAACCAGCGCGGGCAGCGCGGCCAGGCGCCTGTTGGCGATGACCACGTTCACGAAATTGCGGATAATGGGCAGAAAACCCTGTTCAGCGAGCGCCTGGCTCAGCGCCGGGGCGATTCGCGCCGCATCAGTCAGCGGGTTGCCGAGCAGGCGCTTCAGCTCGGCGCTCTGCGCGATCAGGCGGCCAAGGTCAGCCATCTGGCCGATGACCTCGGGGAGGATGTTCTGGTCAAAAGCCAGGGCATAAAGCGCGGCCGAGTAGCGCGCGGATAGTCCTGTCTCGCCAGTGCCGGTGATGTCGACCAAATTACAATGCTCGCCTTGTGGTTTTTGTGGCATCCAAACCCGTGTTACAGGGTTCGGCGGGGCAGTAACATAGGGTCGCGCGGCCAGCAAGGCCGCAAGCCTTGGGAATTGGCAAAGATTGCACGGCCTTCATGTGGCGCTGTCCTCGCCCGCGCCCGCCCGCCGCGCCAGGGGGCCGGTTTCGTCATAGGCGAAGCATGTGTTCAGCAGCCCCACCTGAATGCCCGCGGCGGTGCGCGCGGCCTTGCCCGCATTGCCCGGGGCCTGGTGCTCGCGCAGGCTGTGTATGGTCTGGAACGCCACCGTGGCCACCGGCTGCAGCAGCTCGCGCAGATGCGTGCAGCTCACCACCCCGCCCAGCTGCGCCATGGCGGCCTTGATAAACCCCTTCCCCAGCTTCAGCCCGGTCAGGCGGCTGAAGCTGCCGGTGGCGCCCGTGCATGTATTATAAGGTGTGGCGTCCATCGAGGCTTCGCAGCCCTGGATCACCATGTCCCGGTCGATGGTCAGGCGCACCCACATATCATGCAGCGCCTCCCCGGCCTGTATGCCGCCGCGGTCCTGGTTGCTCCAGCTATAGGTCTTGCTGTCCACGATATGCGCCTCGATATCCACCAGCCCGTCCGCGCGCTCATAGCCGCGAATCTGAATATCGCGCTGGTGCAGCAGTTTGCGGGGGGTGGCGCGGCTGAGGGGCATGTTTCACCTTTCTGGAGCATGTCTGTCTGCCGGAAACGCCCGGCGCCGCCCTCATCCAAAGCATGGGAGAGGATAACAGGCAGCCGGGTGGATTTACGGATCAGCCCGCCCTTGCGCAACCTTGCCGCCGCACTCCGCCGGGCGCCTCTCCCCACACGCAAAAACCCCGCCGGAGCCCGGCGGGGTTTTCACTGTACGGCTTAAAAAGCGGTTTTAGGCGGCGGTGGCCACCGGCGCGCCATACAGAGCGGTCGCCCGCTCCATCAGGCGGGCGCGTTCGGCCGCCGGCACCTGGCGCGCGGCCTTGGCGCGCGGCAGGTTCATTTCGGTAATGGCGGCGGCATCGGCCAGGGCCTCATGCTCGGCCCAGTTGTCGAACGCCATGCGGTCCACGTTGTCGACGAAGGTTTCCGCCGGGGTGTTCTCGGCCAGGATCAGCGAGTGGTCCGCCAGCTCCACATGATGATAGGTGAAGGTGGTCGGCACCTTGGTTTCGCGCAGGACCGACACCCCATTCACCAGCGCGGAGGCCTGCACCAGCACGTCGCCGACCAGCAGCGCATGGTCCGGGGAGACCAGCAGGTCGCGGGCGGGCACACCCTCGGCCAGCGCGCCGGCCTTGATGCGGATCGGCAGCACGCGCAGCGGGTCCGCGAAGCTGGTGGAAACCGTCTGCCGCCCCATCCAGCGCACCGGGGCAGATTTGCCATCGGCGGTCAGCACCAGGTCGCCGGCGCGCAGCGTCTCCACCGCCTTGTCCCCCTCCGGCGTGGCGATCAGCGTGCCAGGGTAGAAGCAGATCACGTCATAGGTCGTGGTGGGCGAGGAGGGCAGAATGCCGGGCGAGGCGGCACCGAGGTCGTAAGCGGTGGCGCCGGTTGAGGTATAGATGGGGATGTAAAGATTTGAGTTGGAACCGGTGGAAACGCCGGGTACGCTCAGATTGCCGGTCGCATCGCCGGCGGCGACGGTATAGACCCAGGCGGTGCCATTATAAATCGCATGGCCGCCATTGCTCAGCAGGAAATAATCGCCGACGACGGGGGTGAAGGACTGACCGCCGGAGGTGGCGTTGAACGCCAAGGTGAGCGTTACGGTATCGCCAGCGGATAGATCATAAACGCTACCGACCTGCGTGCCGCCACTTTCGGCCCAGGTAATCGACTGTACGTGCGTTGTCATAAGCGGATCTCCATAACATGCCGTTGTTGGCGATAAAAAAAATAAACAAATAAAGAATTCAAAGACAAAAAGCGGAATAATCCGCATCGTTCGAGATCACGATATCTCAGATTTCGATATTGTGAGTCAACGAGTTTGTTTCTGGTGTGAACTCATAATTTTCCGATAAACGCCGGAAAACTTTACAAATCCGCTGAACTTCACGAGAATGTGATAGTTATGATTTGGCAACTTTAGCGGGAATTTATACGGATATATTCGCGCCATCCGCTCGCGGCGCCGGCCTGTTGCTCAGGCAATGAATAAAACCAACATATTATCTGCCAAAAACCAAAATCCTCGAAAACGCGGGCGGGAAACATTTCAATTTTCGCGCGTGTTAGAACATCCAATTCCCGCTATAATTGCAATGATCTCTTTGCCCTGATTGAAAAAGACTCGGTAAAAACAGGTAAAAACAAAACTCTTCACGAATGCGTGATTTCTTGCGGCATTTCCGCTGGCGCGCAATCTGCGCGGGATTTCATTTTTTGTTTCGCCTCAAGGGTGTATAAATATTGCGAAACCACCCGGCGCGCGAATCTCGCGCCACGCCCGCCGGGCCTACAGGCCCAGATCCAGCTGCGCGCTCCTGGCGGCGGCCTTCACCGCCACATCGCCGTCAGCGAATTTGATGCTCAGCGCCGCGCCCGGCGCCACCTGGGCGGCGCTGGAAACCGGCGCGCCCCTGGCGTTGGTCACCAGCGCGAACCCCCGCGCCAGCACGGCGGCGTAGGAGACGGCATCCAGCCGCGCGGCCAGGTTCTCCAGCCGCAGCCGGGATTCGCGCAGGCGCCCAGGCAGCGGCGCGCCAAGCCGCTGCTCCAGCAGCGCAACCGCGTTGCGCCCATGCCCCAGCAGCTCGCGCGGGTGCATCAGCCGGCCCGCCATGCGCTCCAGCCCGGCGCGGCGGCGGGTGAAGAAATTGGGCAGCGCCAGGCCCAGGCGCTCGCCCCTGTCATCCAGCCGCTGGCGGGCCGCGCCCAGAATGGCGGGCAGGTCCGGCAGTCTGGCGCCGGCGCGGTCCAGCAGCAGGTGCGCCCGCGTGGTGGCGCGCGCCAGGGCGCCGCTCAGCCGGGCGGCTTTCTGCGCCAGGTCGGCCAGCAGTTCCAGCCGCGCGGGAATCGCCATCTCCGCCGCCGCCGTCGGGGTGGGGGCGCGCCGGTCGGAGGCGAAATCGATCAGCGTCGTGTCGGTCTCGTGCCCCACGGCTGAGATCAGCGGAATGGCGCAGGCGGCGGCGGCGCGCACCACCTGCTCGTCGTTGAAGGCCATCAGGTCTTCCAGGCTGCCGCCGCCACGCGCGACGATCAGCACATCCGGCCGGGGAATCGCCCCGCCCGCCGGCAAGGCCGAGAAGCCGTTAATGGCGGCGGCGATGCCGGCGGCCGCGCCCTCGCCCTGCACCGCCACCGGCCAGAGCAGAATCGGGCGTGGAAACCGCCGGGCGATGGTGGTCTTGATATCCTGCAGCACCGCGCCCTGGGCGGAGGTGATCACGCCGATGACAGCAGGCAGCATGGGCAGCGGCCGCTTGCGCTCAAACAGCCCCTCCGCCGCCAGCTTCACCTTCAGCGCCTCGATGCGCGCCAGCAGCGCCCCGGCCCCGGCATATTCCAGCCGCTCGACGATGAGCTGATATTCCGAGCGCTCCGGATAAGAGGTGATGCGCCCGGTGGCGATGACCTCAACCCCGTTCTCCGCCTTCAGGCCAACCCGCGGCACGCTGCCTTTCCAGATAATGGCGCGGATCTTGGCGCTCTCATCCTTCAGGGCGAAATATTGGTGGCCGGAGGCATAGGCCTTGAACTCGGTGATCTCGCCGCGCACCCGCACCCTGCCAAACGCCCCTTCCAGGGTTTTCTTCACCGCCCCCGCGAGTTCGGCGACTGAGAATTCGGGGATGTTCGCCAGGAGGTCGCTCATGGCCGGAGAGTATGATAGAGCGCGCGGCGTTAACAGAGGGGGGTTGGCATGCGGGTACTCATCATAGGCTCCGGCGGGCGGGAACATGCGCTGGCCTGGGCTGTCGCGGCGAGCCCGCTGCTCACCGAGCTTTTCATCGCCCCCGGCAACCCCGGCACGGCGGCGTTCGCGCAAAACGTGCCCCTGCGCGGAACTGACATAGCCGGCCTGGTCGCCTTCGCGGTGGAGCGCAAGATCGACCTCGTGATCCCAGGGCCCGAAGCGCCGCTGGTGGCCGGCATCGCCGATGCGCTGGCGGCGGCGGGCATCGCCTGCTGCGGCCCCAGCGCGGCGGCCGCGCAGCTTGAGGGCAGCAAGGAATTCACCAAGGAGATCGCCGATGCGGCGGGCATCCCCACCGCCGCCTGGGCCAGTTTCACCCAGGCCGAGGCGGCGCATGAATATATCGAGGCCACGGGCGCGCCGATCGTCATCAAGGCTGACGGCCTGGCCGCCGGCAAGGGCGTGGTGGTGGCCGCCACGCTCGATGAGGCGCACGAGGCGCTCACCGCCATCATGGAAGACAAGGTCCACGGCGCCGCCGGCGCCAAGGTGGTCATCGAGCAATGCCTGGAGGGCGAGGAGATTTCCGTGTTCGCCCTGTGCGACGGTCAGGACGCGCTCTATTTGGGCGTCGCCGCCGACCATAAGCGCGTGGGCGATGGCGATACCGGCCCCAACACCGGCGGCATGGGCGCCATTTCCCCGCCGCCCTGGGCGCCGCCCGCCATCATCGAAGCGGCGATGTCGCGCATCATCCGCCCGGCCTTGGCTGAAATGGCCAAGCGCGGCATGCCCTTCCGCGGCTTTCTGTTCGCCGGGCTGATGCTCGAGCCCGACGGCCCCAAGCTGATCGAATTCAACGTCCGCTTCGGCGACCCCGAATGCGAGACGCTGCTGCCGCTGCTGGAGTCCGACCTGCTGCCAGCCCTGGCCGCCGCCGCCAACGGCGCGCTCAAAGGGGCCGAACTGCGCTGGAAGACCAGCGCCTCGGCCACGGTGGTGCTGTGCGCCAAGGGTTATCCCGGCGCCTATGCCACCGGCGGCGAGATTCTCGGGCTGGAGCAGGCCGCGGCCCTGCCCGGCGTGCAGCTGTTCCATGCCGGCACCATGGCCGCCGAGGGCGGGATTCTCGCCAATGGCGGGCGCGTGCTGGCGGTGAACGCGCTCGGCGCCGACCTGGAGCAGGCCGTGGCGCGCGCCTATGCGGCGGTTGATACGATCGACTGGGATGACGGCTTCTGCCGCCGCGACATCGGGCGGCGCGCCATCTTCGCGGCGGCCCTCGCCAAGGGCTGAGCCGGGGTGATCATCCCGCCCCCCCTGCGCGCGCTCGCCTCGTCGCACCGCGCGGCGGTGGAGGCGGCCTTCGGCCCGCTGCGCCCCTGCCCGGATGCGCCGCCGCCGCCCGGCAAATTCCTCTTCCTCTGCTTCACCAACCGCTGCGGCTCCAACTATCTGGCGCATCTGCTGGCCACCACCGGCGCCTTCAACGAGGCGGGGGAGTTCTTCAACGCCCAGACCGTGCTGGAACATGCCCAGCCGCGCGGCCTGCGCTCGCTGGCGGCGTATTTCGCCATGCTGCCCCAGCTTTTGCCGCCCACGCGGCACATCGCCGCCAAGGCGGGGGTGGACCAGCTGGCGATGCTGGCCGATGCCGGCATACTCGACGCCCTGGGCCCGCGCGCCCAATTCGTGCTGATGGAACGCCAGGACCGGCTGGGTCAGGCGCTCTCGCGCGTGGTCGCGGCGCAGACCGGCCGCTTCACCTCCGCGCAGGCGCCCATGGTGGCGGATGCCGCCCTGGTTTATTCGCGCGCCGCCATCGCCACGGAGCTGGAAAAAATCACGCTGGCCAACGCCCTGTTTTATGCCTTCTTCGCCGCCAACCGCATCGCGCCGGTCCACATCACCTATGAGGAAGTGCTGGCCACCCCGGCCCCGGTGATGGCGCGGATCGCCGCCGCCATGGGCGATGATGTGCTGCTCCCCCGGCCCGACCAGGTGCGGATCACCCGCCAGGCCAGCGCGCTGAACCATGAATGGCGGCGGCGCTATCTCGCCGGGGCATGAAGCGCGGCTGGTAAATCGCGGCGGCGTCCCCATGTCCAGCCTGCATGTAACACAGGAGAGCAGGGATGAAGTATAAGCAGCTTGGCCGCACGGGCATGTTCGTGTCCGAAATCTGCCTGGGCGCGATGACCTTCGGCGGCAATGCCGATGCGGGCATGTGGAAGGCCATCGGCGCGCTCGGCCAGGCGGATGTGGACCGCATCATCAGCCGCGCGCTGGGTGCCGGCGTTAATTTCATCGACACGGCGGATGTCTACTCCTTCGGTCAGTCGGAAAAACTGGTCGGCCAGGCCCTGAAGAATCTCGGCGTCGCCCGCAAGGACGTGGTGATCGCCACCAAGGTTTTCGGCGAAATGGGCCCCGGCCCGAACGATCGCGGCGCCTCGCGCGGCCACATCATGGATTCCGTCCAAGCCAGCCTGGAGCGGCTGCAGACCGACCATATCGACCTCTACCAGATCCACGGCAACGATGCCGTCACCCCGGTCGAGGAAACCCTGCGCGCGCTTGATGACCTCACCCGCCAGGGGCTGGTGCGCTATGTCGGCGTCTCCAACTGGTCGGCCTGGAAAATCGCCAAGGCGCTGGGCGTGAGCGACGCCCGCGGCCACGCCCGCTTCGAGACCCTGCAAGCCTATTACTCGATCGCCGGGCGCGATCTGGAGCGCGAATTGGTGCCCATGCTCACGGAGGAGAAACTGGGCCTGATGGTATGGTCGCCCCTGGCCGGCGGGCTGCTCTCCGGCAAGTTCGGCCCCGGCGCGCCAACGCCCGAGGGCGCGCGCCGCGTGAGTTTTGACTTTCCCCCAGTAGACAAGGAGCGGGCCTGGTCCTGCATCGCGGAAATGCGCACCATCGGCGCGGCGCACGGCGTCTCGGTCGCGCAGGTGGCGCTGGCCTGGCTGCTGGCGAAGCCGCATGTCATGAGCGTGATCATCGGCGCCAAGAGCCTGGCCCAGCTGGACGACAATCTCGCCGCGACCAGCCTGCGCCTCTCGCCGGAGGACATTACCCGCCTGGACGCCGTCAGCAAGCTGGCGCCGGAATATCCGGGCTGGATGTTCGAGCGCCAGGGCGGCGCGCGCATCCCCGCCCCCTTCAAGCCGGAATAACCGCCGCTCCAAGAGTTGTTTTAAACGTCTCTGCAAAAACGTTAAGGATAATTCTCAAAAGTTTTTTGGGGTCTGGCCCTTTTTTGCAAAAAAGGGCCAGAATCTTGGGGAGCTTTTTATAAAAAGCTCCCCAAACCCCGCAAAAATTTTTAATAATTTCAATCTATTATAAGAGAAACGTTTAAAACAGCCCTAATTCAGCGCCTGCGCGCGCACCAGCCGGGCGAACGCGCCCTTGGCAGCCAGCAACTCGGCATGCGTGCCGCTTTCAACGGCCTGGCCGTCGGCCATCACCACGATCAGGTCGGCGTCGCGCACGGTTGAGAGCCGGTGCGCGACGACGATGGTGGTCCGCCCGGCGCGCAGATGCGTCAGCGCCGCCTGCACGGCGGCCTCGCTCTCGGTGTCGAGCGCGCTGGTCGCCTCATCGAGCAGCAGGATGCGCGGGTTGCGCAAAATGGCGCGCGCGATGGCCACACGCTGGCGCTGCCCGCCCGAGAGCCGCTGGCCGTTGAAGCCGACCCGGGTGTTGAAGCCGTCGGGCATCTCCTCCACAAAGCCGCAGGCGGCGGCGGCGGCGGCGGCATGCACCTCCTCCACCGTGGCGTCCGGCCGGCCGAGCAGAATATTGGTATAGATCGTATCGTCAAAAAGCAGCGTATCCTGCCCCACATAGGCGATGGCATCGCGCAGCGAGCGCAGGGTCACATCGGTGATATCCGCGCCGTCGATGAGAATGCGCCCGCCGGTGGGCGTGTAGAGCCGCGGGATCAGCGCCAGGGCGGTGGATTTTCCCGCGCCCGAGGAGCCGACCAGCGCCAGCATCCTGCCCGCCCCGGCGCTGAAGGTCAGATCCTTCAGGCCCGGCCGGCCATCGGGATAGTTGAAGGCCACATGCTCGAACACCAGCTCCCCCGCGCCGGGCGGCAGCGCCACCGCGCCCGGCGCATCGGCGATGGCGGCCGGCTCGTCGATGATGGCGAACACGCGGATCATCCCGGCCAGCCCCTCCTGGATCGAGGAATTCATGGTCCCCAGCGCGCGCAAGGGCCGGCTGGCGATGAGCAGGGCGGAGACAAACCCCATGAAATTGCCGACGCCATTGCCCCCCGTGGCGTTGCGCCAGCCCTCGAAGCCGATGACCATGGCCACCGCCAGCCCGCCCAGCACCTCCAGCATCGGGTCCAGCCGGGAGCGGATCTGCGTCATGCGCAGCAGCGCGTGGTAGAGCTGGTCGAAGGTCTTGTCCGCGCGCTTCTGCTCATGCGCCTCCAGCCCGTAGGCGCGCACGGTGCGGGCCTGGGCGAAGCTCTCATTCAGCATGGCCGCCGCCTGGCCCATCTGGCCCTGCATGCCATCCGAGGCATGGCGCATCCGCTGGCCGATCTTCTGCACCGGAATCCCCGCCAGCGGGTAGAGCACCGCGGCGATCAGGCTGAGCTTCCAGTCGATCACGATCATGGTGACAACCAGCCCCACCAGCGTGGTGGCGTCCGCCACGGCGCTCACCGCGCGGGCCATGGCGTCGCGGATCACGGTGGCATCGGTGGTGAAGCGCGCCGCGATCTGCGCCGGCGCCTCGCGCTCCACCCTGGCCAGGGAGGCGTTGGAGAGATGGCGGAACATCGCCACCTGCAGCCGCCGGATCACCTGGAGCACCATGTCCTGCGTCAGCACGGACTGGAAATACATCGACAGGCCCTTGATGGTGGTGATGATCAGCACCAGCACCGGCACCTGGTAGAGAATGCGCGGGTCCCTGTGGGAGAACATGTCGAACGCCCATTTGATCAGCGCCGGATACGCCGCCGTGGTGCCAGACATCACCAGCGTCGCGGTCACGATGAGCACGATGCGCCAGCGATAATGGCGCACATGGTCGTGCCATAAGCGATGGATGAGCGAGGCGGTGGATTTCTGCTGGTTCATGGGAGTGGGGTTAAGCATATTTTGGCTCCGCCACAAATCAGGCTAGGGAAGAGGCCATGAACACGATTTTCAAAGGCGACCTCTCCACCAAGGCCGGCCGGCGCAATGCCTGGATCGACGCGCTCTTCATCGACCATGCGGTGCTGCGCATCCTCTGGACCAATTTCGCGGCGGTGAAGCCCGGGCGGCTCTACCGCTCCAACCACCCCACGCCGGGCAATCTGGCGCAGTTCACGCGCAAGCGAGGGCTGAAAAGCCTCATCAACCTGCGCGGGCGGGCGCAAAACGGCTCGGATGCGCTCTCGCGCGAGGCGGCGGCGCGCCTGGGGCTGGATTTCTACGACATGCCAATGGAATCCCGCGGCGCACCGCACAAGGACCGTATTTTGCGCCTGGCGGAAATTTACCAGACCATGCGCGGCCCCGCTCTGGTCCACTGCAAATCCGGGGCAGACCGCGCGGGCCTGGCGGCCGGGCTGTTCGTGCTCATTGATGGCGGCACGGCGGCGGCGGCGCTCAAGCAGCTTTCCCTGCGCTTCGGCCATATCAAACAGGCCAACACCGGCATTCTCGATGCCTTCTTCCTCACCTACCAGCGCGAGGGCGAGGCGCGGGGCAAGCGCTTTCTGGACTGGGTGCGCGATGATTATTCAGAGGACGAGCTGCGCGCGCGTTTCCACGCGAACTCGCTGGCCGGCTTCGTCAACGACAAGGTGCTGCGCCGCGAATAGCCAAGGCGGATGGGCAGCGCCTCGCCGCCCATCCGCCTGGCGCGTTGGTTATGAATGCAGCGTCTTCAGATAGGCGATAATCGCCTGCGCGTCCGCGGTGCTAAGCCGCCCCTGCCAAGCCGGCATCGGCTGGTCCAGCCGGTCGCCATCCTCGTCCTTGGCTTCCAAAATCGCGCGCAGCAGCAGCTTGTCGCTGGATTTATAGGTGGTCTCCAGTCCCGGCGCGCGCAGGTCCGCCGACACGGCGCTGCCAAACTTCACGCCGCCCGAGCCATCGGCCCGGTGGCAGGAGGCGCAATTGGCCGCATAGAGCTTCGCCCCGGTGGCAACCTCAGCGCTGCCCGCTTGTGTGCCCGTGGTCTGGGCCATGGCCGGCAGGGCCTGGCCAAGGCATAGGAACAGCGCCGCCAGCGGCAGGCCGGCGCGGCGTTTTTTTTGTTTGGTCATGGGTTGGGTCAGCATTGTTTCCTCACAAGTTAGCACGCGACCCTAGCACGGCCATGCGGCATTTTCATGACAATTGGAACAATAATTGGTTAAGCGTCTGTTTTAAACGCTTTCTCTGATAACAAATTGAAATTACTAAAAATTTTTGCGGGGTTTGGGGAGCTTTTTATAAAAAGCTCCCCAAGATTCTGGCCCTTTTTTGCAAAAAAGGGCCAGACCCCAAAAAACTTTTAAGAATTATCGTTAATATTTTT
>JAKBAQ010000056.1 GCA_021808985.1 Pseudomonadota bacterium | reverse complement strand
CGCCCGGCGGCAAAAGGCAACCGGCCCCGCTTGCGTCACCGCGGCGGGCCGGCCAGTCTTGAGGATCGAATAGTCGACAGATACGTCGAAACTGTCAAGGCGAAGACAGGGCAAGGCGAAGAGGCGGGCAAGGCGCAAACGGCGCCCGCCATCCTCACACGTTCAGCAGCAGATGCTCCCGCTCCCAGGAGCTTATCACCCTCAAATACGTCTCATATTCCAGCCGCTTCACCGCCACCAGCACATCCACCAGCTTGTCGCCCAGCACCCCGCGCATCGCCTCGGACTTATCCATCATATCCAGCGCATGGCTCAGCTCGCGCGGCAGCGTATATTCCCCCGAATAGGCCGAGCCAATCTGCGCCGGCGTCGGCTGCAACCCCTCCACCATGCCCAGATACCCGCAGGCCAGCGTCGCGGCGAACGCCAGATACGGGTTGGCATCCGCCCCCGGCACCCGGTTCTCCACCCGCATGGCCGAAGGCTCGCCAAACGGCACCCGCAGCCCGCAGGTCCGGTTGTCATACCCCCACTGCAAGTTGATCGGCGCGTTCGAAAACCGCGTCAGCCTGCGGTAGGAATTCACATTCGGAGCATAAATCGGCATCACCGCCGGAATATACTTCTGCAACCCCGCGATATAGGAGAGAAATAGCGGGCTCGCCTTGCCATCCGGCCCGGCGAACAAATTCTCCCCCGTCCTCGGGTCCACGACACTCTGGTGCACATGCATGGCGCTGCCCGGCTCCGTGCCCATCGGCTTGGACATGAAGGTGGCATAAATATCATGCCGCAGCGCCACCTCGCGCACCGTGCGCTTGAACAGAAACACCTGGTCGGCCAGATGCAGCGGGTCGCCATGCAGAAAGTTGATCTCCACCTGCGCCGCCCCCTCTTCATGAATCAGCGTATCGAGATCGAGCTCCTGCAAATCGCAGAAATCATACATTTCCTCGAACAGCGGGTCGAACTCGTTCACCGCGTCGATGGAATAAGACTGCCGCCCCGTCTCCTGCCGGCCTGATCGCCCGACCGGCGGCACCAGCGGATAATCCGGGTCGGTATTGCGCCCCACCAGATAAAACTCCAGCTCCGGCGCCAGCACCGGCTTCCAGCCCTTGGCCTTGTAGAGTTGCAGCACGCTTTGCAGAACTTGCCGAGGCGCCATCGGCACCGGCGTGCCGTTCGCGTATTGGCAATCATGGATAATCTGCGCCGTCGGCTCATGCGCCCAGGGCACCAGCCGCACCGTATCCGCATCGGGAATCAGCTTGATATCGATAATCGCCGGATCGGTGAGCATATCTGTCGGATCTTCCGGATATTCCCCCGTCACCGACTGAATGAAAATCGCCTCCGGCAGCCGCGGCGCCCCGCCTTGAAAAAATTTCTGCGCCGGCATGATCTTGCCGCGCGGAATCCCGGTAATATCAGGCACCAGACACTCAACCTCGGTAATCCGGTGCTCATCGAACCATTCTTTTAAATCGACTGTACTCATAACACCCTCAAAACATCTCCCCCTCCGCCGGCGCGAAGGGGGAGGCTGAAAATTATTGCTTCGCGGCCGTCCAGATCGCGTTGAAGAGCTTCAGCTTCGCGCCTGAGAGCGGCGGCAGGAAGTGCAGCAGCTTGAAGTCCGCCGGCGTGGGCGAAACCAGCTCCGCCTTCAAATTCGCCGCCAGCATCGGCTGCGAGGCCGCATTCGGGCTGCTGTAATCATTGTAGTTGGAAAGTGCGGCCCCCTCCTTCGCATCCAGGATGAAGTTGATGAACTCCAGCCCCAGCTTCGCATTGGGCGCATGCGCCGGAATCGCCATGGTATCAACCCATATCTCGGTGCCTTCCTTGGGCAGGAAGAAGCCGATATCCAGGCCCGAGCCATCGGCATAGCTGGTCGCCACGTCACCGTTGAACACCATGCCCGCCGAGTTCAGCTTCGCCTTCAGCTGGTCGCGCTCCGGCTCGCCATCCACGAACCCGGCGAAATTCTTGCGCGCCCGCGTCTCTTTAATCAGCTTCGCCGCCGCCACCCAGTCGGCCTTGGTGTCGCAGGCAAACCCATAGCCCAGATACGCGCACGCCGCGCCAATCGAATCCTGCCCGCTCCCGCTCATCAGCGTGAAGGGATAGGTCGTATTGACCTTCGGATTGAACAACAGCCCCCAGCTCTGCACCGGATCCTTGATCTGGTCCTTCAGATACCCGATGCCCGTGGTCCCCCACTGATAGGGAATCGAATATTTATCGCCCGGATCATAGGTCGGATTCTGGAATTTCGTCGCCAGATTGCTGAAATTCGTCAGCGCGCCATGGTCCAGCGGCTGAATCAGCCCCTCCGCCACCAGCCGGGCGACATAATAGCTCGACGGCACCACCACATCATATTGCGAATCCGCCCCCGCCTTCAGCTTGGCTTCCATTTCGGAGTTGGAATCATAATCCGTCTCCACCACCTTGCAGCCGCACTGTTTCTCAAACTGCACCACCATCGCGGGGTCGATATAATCCGACCAGGTGAACAAATTCAGCGTCGGCTGGTCAGCGCGCGCCGGGTTCGGCGTCATCGCGGCAACCGCCGCAAAGGCCGCGGCGCACCCGGCCCCCAATAATTTCGCTTTAAGTTTCATAATAGCCTCTCCTCTTGGTTGTTATGCAACAGCCGGAATCCGGTTGCCGCGTTCACGATGGCGCGTCACAAAATAATAAAGCAAGGCAACACCAATAACGGTCGCGATCATCAAACTGCCCAGCGCATTAATCTCGGGCGAGGCGCCCTTCCGCGCGATCGCGCTGTAGATATAAATCGGCAGTGTGACACTCCCCGGCCCCGCCGTAAAGAAACTGATGGTGAAATCGTCTATTGATAGCGTGATGGCCAGCAAAAACCCGCCGATCAGCGCCGGCCGCACCACCGGAATCGTCAGGAACACGAAAGACTTGAACGCATTGGCATACAAATCCTGCGACGCCTCGAAGAGATTCGGGTCCAGCCCCGCGAGCCGCGCATACACCACCAGCGCCACATAAGGCGCCTGAAAGGTCACATGCGCAATCCCCATCGTCAGCAGCCCGGCTGAGAGCAGCCCCGTCCATTCATGCACGAAATTAAAAAATATCAGCTCCGATATGCCAAAAACCAGGCTCGGCATGATAATCGGCAGATAGATGATCAGGCTGGGCAGCGTGCCCACCCAAAACCCCCCGCCCCTGGCCGGGCGGAACCGGCTGAGGCCAAAGCCCATCAGCGTGCCCAGCATCGTGCCCAGCAGCGCCGAGCCCAGCGCCAGCGTCAGCGAGCGCCGCAGCGCCGCCAGCACCTCCGGGTCGTGCAACAGCAGCACATAGGCCGCCACATTCACCCCCGGATGCCCCAGCGACGGCGCGAACGAAAAAATCGCGATCACCGAAAGCGGCGCATACAACAGCAGATAAACCGGCAGACTGATCCCCATCAGCACGCGCCTGATCCTGCGCGGCACCGCGTTCACAGCATCGCCCCCTCGCCGCCGCCCAGCCGCTGCGTGAGCCTGCGGAACACGATGAGCCCGATACAGGTGAACACGAGCATAATCAGCGTCAGCGCCGCGCCATAAGGCCAGTCGGGTGAAAAGGTGAACTGGCTGGCGATCAGCGAACCCAGCATCATCGCCTTGTCGCCGCCCAGCAGCTGCGGCACCACATAATCGCCAAACGCCGGAATCCCCACCAGAATGATGCCCGAGAGCAGCCCCGGCAGCGTCTGCGGAAACACCGTGCTGAAAAACAGCCGCACGCCCGAGGCATATAAATCCCGCCCCGCCTCCACCAGCGTCCAGTCCAGCTTCTCCGCCGCCGCATAAAGCGGCACCACCATATAGGGCAGATAATTATAGCTCAGCCCCACCAGCACCGCGAAATCCCCCGGCATCAGCCCCAGATGCGGCGGAATGATTCCCAGCGTCTGCGCCACGCGCGAGACCGGCGCGAACGGATTAAGCAGCTGCATCCACGCATAGGTCCGCACCACCTGGTTGGTCCATGATGGCACGATGGCGAACAGCAGCAGCACCGGGCGCAGATTGGCCGGGCGCGTGACGATAAAAAACACCAGCGGATAAGCCAGCAGAATCGTCACCGTGGTCGCCACCCCCGCCTGCAGCAGCGAGCGCAGCAGCACCGTGAAATTCGCCCCGCTCCAGCCCAGAATCCCATAACCCGCCACCTGCGAGAACGAATCGAGCGAAAGCGGCAGAACCGGCGAGCCGAAATCACTATTGGTGAAAAACGCGATCCCCAGCATCACCCCGCTCGGAATCAGCAGAAACAGCACAATCCAGAACAAGCCCGGCCCCGAGGCGATCCAGAGCCGCCAGGCCCGGCCGCGCGCCTCGCCCTGCGCCGCGGTTCTCACGCCTCCACCAGCATGATATTCTCCGGCTTCAGCTCCACCGCCACCGCTTCGCCCGGCCGCCAGCTCCGCTCCGCCGCCTGGTTGTTGGTATCCAGCGCCAGCACAAATCCGCCGCCCTCCAGCTCTATGCGGTATTGTGTCGAGGCACCCATGTAAATCGCCTCGCGCACCGTGCCGGGAAACACATTCTCCCGCCCCTGCGGCGCATGCGTGCCGTTATAAACCCATATCTTCTCGGGCCGTATCATCGCCATCCGCGCCGCCCCCACCTCGGCGGCAATCCGCAGCGCGCCAATCGGCGCCGCCGCCATGCCGCCGCCCAGCGGCTCAATCGCCCATATGTTGGAGAGTCCCAGAAACTCCGCGACAAACACATTGCGCGGCTTCTCATACACATCCAGCACCGGCCCCACCTGCTGCAGCCGCCCGCGCGACATCACCCCAATCCGGTCAGACATCACCAGCGCCTCATGCTGGTCATGCGTCACGAAAATGAACGTCATGCCCAGCCGCTTCTGCATCCGCAGCAGCTCTATCTGCAATTCCGCCCGCAATTTCGCATCCAGCGCCGAGAGCGGCTCATCCAGCAGCACCACCTCCGGCTCGTTCACCAGCGCGCGCGCCAGCGCCACCCTCTGGCGCTGCCCGCCCGAAAGCTGCGCCGCGTTGCGCGCCGCGAACGGCCCGATCTGCAGCAGCTCCATCATCGCATCCACGCGCTTCCTGCGCTCCGCCCGCTTCACGCCGCGCATGCGCAGCCCAAAGCCGATATTCTGCTCCACATTCAGGTGCGGAAACAGCGCGTAGGACTGAAACACCGTATTCACCGCGCGCTGATGCGCCGGCACATCCTGCATCGGCCGGCCCGAGATCAGTATCCGCCCCTCATCTGGCGTCTCAAACCCCGCGATCATGCGCAGCAGCGTCGTCTTCCCGCAGCCCGAAGGCCCCAGCAGGGTGAAGAACTCACCCGCCTGAATGTCGAGATCGATATGGTCCACCGCCGGAACATTCCCGGCGAAAATCCTGGTAACGGATGAGAGCGAAATCGCCCCCCGCGCGGCCTGCGCGCGCTGCGCCTCCGGCATCAGCATCGCCCCCGGCATCAGCCTTGTCTCCGGGAAGCACAGGTTTGCCCGGCCTCAGCCGATGGTCCGCCCAGTTGCCACGACACGCAATTCCCCGTTTTTGTTACCCTCTCAGTCTCGCCCAAGCCACGCGGCGCCGTCAAGAATAATTGACCAATCTCAACGAAAACCCCGCCAAACCGTTTTTTCGTTGCCGCTCACGCAACATATCTATAAATTTGTTGAATATTCTAAACGCCGGGAACGCACATAATGTCCACCACCACCCCTTCAGACGATATCGGCACCCGCCTGCGCCTGGTCCGCCAGATCTACGGCCTCACCCAGCGCGAGCTTGCCCGGCGCGCCGGCGTCACCAACGGCGCCATTTCCCTCATTGAGCAAAACCGCGTCAGCCCCTCCATCTCCTCGCTCAAGAAAATCCTGGACGGCATTCCCCTCTCCCTGGCGGATTTCTTCACGCATAATTTCTCAGCCTCCGACCAGGTCTTCTTCGCCGCCGCCGATCTCGCTGAAATCGCCTACGGCGAATCCATTTCCATGCGCCTGGTCGGCGGCAACCTCAAAAAACGCGCCCTGCAGATGCTGCAGGAAACCTACCAGCCCGGGGCTGACACCGGCGAGGAAATGCTGCGCCACCAGGGCGAGGAATGCGGCATCGTCGTCGCCGGCAGCCTCACCGTCACCGTCGGCGCGCAGGAAAAAACCCTCCACCCCGGCGACGCCTATTACTTCCGCTCCGACATCCCCCACCGTTTCCGCAATCCCGGCCCGCTCCCCTGCCACCTCATCAGCGCCAACAGCCCGCCCAGCTTCTAAAACAATAAGCCGGAGCATTCCTCCAGAACCCGCGAAGGAAAACGCGCCAACGCTGTCAATCATTAAATTTGCTACACCCGTATAACAATTTCGTTATTAGATTGCCGTTTCGTCATCTGGAAGGTATAACCCCCTGGTTAACAAGCCAATATGAGCTTCTGGAAATTGGGTGGCATGTTTCACAAACTGGTGCATAACCGCTGTTTCACCGCTTTGCGGGCCCGTTTCACGCCCTTCCTGGGCCGGCGCGGCGCGGTGGCGCTCATCATCGCCCTCACCGCCCCGCTGCTCATCGCCGCCACCGGCCTCGCGGTTGATATCGGCTACTGGTACCAGCAGCAGGACACACTCCAATCCGCGACTGACGCGGCCGCCCTCGCCGCCGCCACCAGCAACGAGCAATCCGCCTACGGCGTCATCAACGCCACCACCGCCGAGCCCTACGCCGTCAACGCCGCCAACAGCGCCTCCAATGCGCAATTCGGCCTCACCAGCTCAACCGTCAACCTTACCTACACACCCGGCGTCGCCGCCAACGGCACCACCATTTCCACCTGGCAGGCCACGGCCACCATCCCGCGCGCCAGCTTCTTCTCGCGCGTCCGGGGCATGGGCCTCACTGGCGTGCTTCCCGGCACGCAAACGGCCGACTCCACGGCGGTGGTCAAAACCGTCACCACCACCAGCGGCGGCGCCTGCCTGCTCTCGCTCGGCACCGCCGGCCAGTCCACCATCGGCAATCTCAGCACCAACGGCAACAACCTGGTCGATGCCTTCGGCTGCAACATCACGGCTGATTCCAACGCCTGCAACGGCAACAAATCCGCCATTTCCGCCATCGGCGGCGCCACCATCACCACCACCGCCACCTCGGTCAACAGCCTCACCGGCCCCAGCATCTTCACCGCCGGCTGCACCTATCATGACAGCCAGTCGAACATCATCGGCGCCAACGGCACCTCTGACAACAACTACAATGTCGAAACCGGCGCCCCCGTTGAGAGCGACCCGCTCTACTACATGGGCGATGTCCCCACCTTCTGGTACGACAACAGCGCCAACCTCGCCTCCCTTCCGGCCTGCGTTGAATATCTCGTCAGCGGCAGCGGCAACAGCGCCTCGGTCCTCATCTCCCCCCCCTTCCAGGACAATGGCAACAGCAACCTTCGTTACACCTACTGCCTGTTTGACAGTTCCAGCAGCGCCTACAGCATCCCCACCCAGGGCATCGTCACCTTTTCCAACAGTGTAAGCTATTTCTTCAATAACGGCTTCTCCACGGGCAGCGGCACCAGCGTCACCTTCGGCACCGGCATTTATTATTTTGACGGCACGGCCAACAACAACAAAGACGGCCTGAACGTGGGCGGCGGCGCCGCCGTCACCGCGCTCGGCACCACCTTCGTCTTCGCCGGCTCAACCTCATACAATCTGGGCGGCTCCTCCACGGCCATCAACATGAACGCCCCGAGCACCAACTGCGTGGAGCCGCAAAACTACAACGCCCCCGCTGAAATCCAGAACAACTACACCGCCAGCTTCTACAACATGACCACGATCGAAAACGGTCAGGGCATCTGCGGCATATTAATCTACCAGGCCCGTAACGACGTGCTGGGCGGCGTCCTCAACGGCGGCGCGGCCTCCACCATCAACGGCATCATCTACACACCCAAAGCCGGCTTCACCAGCACCGGCAACGCCACCATCTCCGCCACTCTTGGCGCAGACGGCACCCCCACCGGCACATTCGCCGTGCTGTCTGACAATTTCAACGTCAGCGGCACGGGCAAGCTCGAGGTCAGCATCGGCGCCGGCAGCAGCAGCGACCTTGCGGCCTCCCTGGTGAAGCAGACCTCCTCCACCTCCTCAACCGCACTGCTCGTCAACTGACCATGGCCCTCCCCCCAAACCGCCCCCGGCCGGCACGCGCCCCGCGCGCCGCCCTGTCATTCGCGCAGGCCCTCAAGCGTCTCTGCCTCACCCGGCGCGGCGCCGCGGCGGTTGAATTCGCCATCTCCGGCTTGGCCCTCCTCGCCTTCATCATGGCGCTGCTCAATTTCGGCCTGCTCGGCTTCTCGCTTGGCGCCCTCGCCCACAGCGTGCAGGCCACCGCCCGCGAGGCCGCCATGTACGCCTCCAACCAATACGCCACCACCGGCACCATGACCTGCCCGACCAACAGCATGATCACCACCTATTTTGACAATTTCGCCCAGCCGCCACTGCCCGCCGCCGGCACCTCCACCGGCAGCAACCCGCTCATCACCGCCACCTGGACCAACAACAGCTCCGGCACCGGCGTCTCCAGCAGCGGCGGCCCTGAATGGAACGGCGTCTACCTCACGCTCACCGTCAAATATCTCTGGTCGCCCATCGGCTTCAACATGTTCATCAAGGGCATCCCCCTCAGCATCACCACCGCCACCACCGTGATGGGAAGCTTCGACATTCCCACCGTCATCTCGCCATCATGCTCATGATCCTCCACCGCCTCCTCCAACGCGGCCGCCGCGCCAGCGTCGCGGTTGAATTCGCTCTGGTCACGAGCTTTTTCCTGCTCCCGCTCACCCTCGGCGCGTCAGATTTCGTCATCCTCATCACCGCCCAGGCCCAGGCCAACACGGCGCTGCAAGCCTTGTACTATTTCGCCTGGACCAACCCCCTCACCGCCGACAACCTCACCCAGCTGCAGGAAATCATTTCGGCCATCAACAGCGCGTCGGTCTATCAGGTCAGCATGCCCGCCACGCTCTCCTCGGGCGCGGCCAACGGCTCGTTCACCTATGCCTGCGTCACCCCCGGCACCCCGCCCACCTTCACCAGCGCCACCGGCCCTGGCCTGTGCTCCTCAACCCAGGTGCAGCAAACCTATGTCACCTATAAATTAACCACCACCGTCAACCTGCCCATCAACCTGCCCGGCATCCCATCGCCCTTCACCCTCACTTCCCGGGGCACAATCCAGGTCCAGTAGCCTCAGCCCGGCTTCAGCCGGTAGGGCACAACCCCCCGCTCGGCCGTGCCCATATCCAGCGCATGGCCCATCGGCGGCACGGAGCGGTGGCGGCAATTGGTCCGCTCGCACGCCCGGCAGCCCGGGCCAATCGGGTCCGCCGCATCCGGATTGCCCAAATCCAGCCCCGCCGCGTAAACCATCTGCGGCGCGTAGCGTATCTCGCAGCCCAGCACCACCGCCACCGCGCGCGGCCGGCTCAGATACGAACCACCCCCCCGCCCCACCGTACGCGCGATGTTCAGATAGCTCATATTGTCCGGCGTGCTCGCCAGCTGCACCAATATCTCCCCCGGCCGCGCGAACGCCCGGTACACGTTCCATAACGGGCAAGGCCCGCCAAACTGCGCGAACTGAAACCGCGCCGCGCTGCTGCGCTTCAAAATATTCCCGGCAATGTCCGTCTTGGCGAAGTAAAACGGAATCCCCGGCAGCTCGGGCCGCTGCATCGTGCTCAGCCGGTGGCAAACCTGCTCAAAGCTCGCGCCAAACTGCCGCTGCAGGCGCTGCACATCATAGCGCGCCGCCACCGCCGCGGCATGAAACATGCCATAGGGCATCATCAGCGCCCCCGCGAAGTAATTCGCCAGCGCGATGCGCGCCAGCCCCAGCGCCTCCTCGGTGGTGAACTTCGCCCGCCGCAATTCCCGCTCTATCAGGGGGCGCTGCTGCAACTGGCCGATCACATGCGCCAGCCAGAACATTTCGCTCTCCGGCGAGACATCCTCCGCCAGATACAACCGCCTAGACCCCCGGCTCAGCCGCCAGAACACCCCCTCCGCCAGCATCCCCGGCGTATGCGCGGTGGTAATCCCATGCACATCGCGCAAATAGCGGCGCATATCCTCACGCAGGCTGGCGGGCGCGAACCCCCATTCCTCGAACATCCCCTCCGCCGCATGGTCCAGCGCGGCGAAATGGTTCTGCCGGGACTGCACCCAGTCCCTCACCTCATCATACGGAAAGCGCGGCAACGGCCCGCTCTCGCGCGCCGCGCGCTGCTCCGCCTGCCCGCTATAGGCGCGGTAGAGCGTCATGAACGCCTCCGCGAACGCCGGGGCCGCGCGCACCGCCGCGCGCACCTCGGCCTGCGCCCCCGGCATGGCGCGGAACAGCGGGTCGCCCAAATCCTCGCGCAGCTGGCTCTCCCGCCTGGCATCCTCATGGTCGGCGAAATAAACCTCCGGCACATTCAGCACCAAAGCCAGCCGCGCCAGCAGCACCGCCGTCAGCGGCCGCTGGTCGCTCTCAATCTGGTTCAGATAACTGGCCGAAATCTCCAGCCGCGCCGCCAGCGCCGCCTGCCTCAGCCCGGCCTGCTCGCGCAGCCTGCGCAGCCTGTCGCCTGCAAATATTTTCTTCTCCGTCATGCCAATTTATTTGCAAAATTCACAAACCAGCGCAAGGTATTCACCATTATCCGCAACCCGAACCCTGGACGCTCCCAACATTTGGCGCGATGAACACGCCGAACCTCGCGCCCCGCGCCACAAACGCCCGCGCGCCAAGCCCACCAGCCGCCAGGCCCTTAAAGGAGCACCGGACCATGAAACTCAACGAAGTTCGCGTTTATCCCTCGAAAGTCGCGCTCAAGCGTGAAGACCAGCTGGCCTGGAAGATCGCCGGCGTCGCGGCTGACAAGGTCGCCGTCACCAAGGACGTGACGGACATGATCATCAACCGCATCATTGACAACGCCTCCGTCGCCATCGCCTCCGTCAACCGCCGCCCGGTGGTCTCCGCCCGCGGCAGCGCCCTCGGCCACCCGCGCAAGGGCGGCGCGCAGCTGTTCGGCGCCGCCTCCCGCGTCACCGTCTCGCCCGAATGGGCCGCCTGGGCCAACGGCACCGCCGT
Source organism: Pseudomonadota bacterium (assembly GCA_021808985.1). Taxonomy (GTDB): domain Bacteria; phylum Pseudomonadota; class Alphaproteobacteria; order Acetobacterales; family Acetobacteraceae; genus Acidocella. The sequence goes on along the minus strand of JAKBAQ010000056.1, from coordinate 963 downwards.
GCGCGAGCTTGACTATCACGACACCTTCCTCGCCGCTGACTATTCCCACCCTGGCGACAACATCCCCCCCATCCTGGCCGTCGCCCAGACCATGGAGCGCTCCGGGCGCGACCTCATCCGCGGCATCGCCACCGGATATGAAATCCAGGTCGATCTGGTGAAGGCCATCTGCCTGCACGAGCATAAAATCGACCATATCGCCCATCTCTGCCCCGCCCAGGCCGCCGGCATCGGCACCCTGCTCGGCCTCAAGCAGGATGTCATCTACCAGGCCGTGCAGCAGGCCGTGCACGTCTCCTTCACCACGCGCCAGAGCCGCAAGGGTGAAATCTCCTCCTGGAAGGCTTTCGCCCCCGCCCATGCCGGCAAGCTGGCTGTCGAGGCGGTGGACCGCGTGATGCGCGGCGAAGGCGCGCCCAGCCCGATCTATGAGGGTGAGGACTCCGTCATCGCCTGGCTGCTCGGCGGCAAGGACGCGGTGTACCAAGTCCCCCTGCCCACCCCCGGCGAAGCCAAGCGCGCCATCATGGACACTTACACCAAGGAGCACTCGGCCGAATACCAGTCCCAGGCCCTCATCGACCTCGCCTTCCGCATGCGCGATTCCATCGAGAACGTGGAAGCCATCGAGAAGATCATCATCCACACCTCGCACCACACCCATTACGTCATCGGCACCGGCGCCAACGACCCGCAGAAAATGGACCCGAAGGCCAGCCGCGAGACGCTCGACCACTCGATCATGTACATCTTCGCCGTTGCCCTGCAGGATGGTTTCTGGAACCACGAAACCTCCTACGCGCCCAAGCGCGCCGGCCGGGCTGACACCGTGCGCCTGTGGCACAAGATCGAAACCGTTGAAGACCCGGAATGGACCCGCCGCTACCACACGCTGGATATTTCCGAAAAAGCCTTCGGCGCCCGCGTCGAAATCCTCTTCAAGGACGGCTCCAAGCTGGTCGA
>JAKBAQ010000055.1 GCA_021808985.1 Pseudomonadota bacterium | reverse complement strand
AAAAATTTTTGCGGGGTTTGGGGAGCTTTTTATAAAAAGCTCCCCAAGATTCTGGCCCTTTTTTGCAAAAAAGGGCCAGACCCCAAAAAACTTTTGAACCATCACACTAGATTATTGATTTTCCTAGTGCCGGAAGTGCCGCATGTTCGTGAACACCATGGCGATGCCGGCGGCGTCGGCGGCGGCGATGACCTCAGAGTCGCGGATGGAGCCGCCGGGCTGGATGACGGCCTTGGCGCCGGCGGAGATGGCGGCTTCCAGACCGTCGGCGAAGGGGAAGAAGGCGTCGGAGGCGACGACGCAGCCGGTGAAATCCAGCCCCGCCGCAGCACCCCGCCAGGCGGCGATGCGCGCGGAGTCGACCCGGTTCATCTGCCCGGCGCCGACGCCGATGGTGGCCTGGTTCCTGGCGTAGACGATGGCGTTGGACTTGACATGCTTGCAGACGCGGAAGGCGAAGATGAGATCCTCGATCTCGGCCGGGGTGGGGGCGCGCTTGGTGACGATTTTTAGATCATGCGGGGCGATGCGCCCGGCGTCGCGGGTTTGCAGCAGGAAGCCGCCGGCCAGCGATTTGAAGGTGATGCCGGCCTCGGCGGGGTTGGGCAGGCCGCCGGTGAGCAGCAGGCGCAGGTTTTTCTTCGCGGCCAGAAGGTCCATGGCGCCCTGGCTGGCCTCGGGGGCGATGATGACCTCGGTGAAAATGCTGGAGATTTTGGCGGCGGTGGCTTCATCGAGCGGGCGGTTGAGGGCGACGATGCCGCCGAAGGCGGAGACCGGGTCGCAGGCGAGGGCGGCGTCCCAGGCGTCGGAGACGCGGGCGGCGCTGGCGATGCCGCAGGGGTTGGCGTGCTTGACGATGACCACCGTGGGCTCGGTGAATTCGGCGACGCATTCATAAGCGGCGTCAGTATCGTTGAAATTATTGTAGGAAAGCTCCTTGCCCTGCACCTGGGTGGCGGTGGCGACGCCGTAGCGGGCCGGGGCGGCGGTGTAGAAGGCGGCGGACTGGTGCGGGTTTTCGCCATAGCGCAGGGTTTGCTTGAGCTGCCCGGCGATGGTGAAGGTGGCGGGGTATTCCACGCCGTTCTGGCCCGCGAACCAGGTGGAGATCGCGGAATCATAGGCGGCGGTGCGGGCGTAGGCGGATGCCGCCAGGGCGCGGCGGGTGGCCAGGGTGGTGCCGCCATGCGCGTTCAGCTCGGCGATGATGGTGGCGAAATGCTCGGGTGCCGTGAGCACGGCGACGGAGGCGTGGTTTTTGGCGGCGGAGCGGATCATCGCCGGGCCGCCAATGTCAATGTTCTCGATGCAATCCTCAAAGGCGGCGCCGCGCGCCACGGTGGCCTCGAAAGGGTAGAGGTTGACGGCCACGAGGTCGATGGGTGCGATTTTGTGGGCGGCCAGCTGGGCCTGGTGCTCGGGAAGGTCGCGCCGGGCGAGGATGCCGCCATGGATCTGGGGCACCAGGGTTTTCACGCGGCCATCGAGGATTTCGGGAAAGCCGGTATGCTCGGAGACTTCGCGCACCGGCACGCCGGCATCGCGCAGGGCCTTGGCGGAGCCGCCGGTGGAGAGGATTTCCACGCCGTGGGCTTCCAGCGCGCGGGCGAATTCCACCAGGCCGGTTTTGTCGGAAACGGAGATGAGGGCGCGGCGGATGCGGACGATGTCAGACATTTAACTTCCTTAGTTTGAGGCGGGAACGGCGGAAATGGCGTTGGCCGGGGAGCCGTGGATGATTTTCGTGCTGATGAGGACGTAGACCAGGGTGTTGTCCTGCGTGTCGACCATGCGGGTGATGATGAAATGCTTGAACAGGAAGGAGGCGGAAATGGCGCCCATTTCTTCTTTTTGCGGCAGGTCGGCGGGGATGCTCACCGGGCCGTGGGCGATGCAGCTGAGGGCGAATTCGCTGGGGTCGGTGGCGACGCCGATGCCGCCGGCCATGCCGCCGGTCTGCGCGAAGGAGGCGTAGCAGGAGACGTTGGGGACTTTCGGGTCGTCAAAACGCTCCACCACCACTTTGTCATTGGGGCCGAGCAGGCGGAAATTGGTGCTCACGCTGCCGATGGTCTGCTCGGCATGGGCGGTGGTGGCGGCGAGGCAGAGCAGCAGGGCGGTGGCGAGGCGTTTCATGACGGGGCTCCTGGGATGAGCGCCTCATACACCAAAAGCGTTTGCGTACAGATGCGCGGCTCGGAAAATTTCTCCACCGCGCGGGCGCGGGCGGCGGCGCCCATGCGGGCGCGCAGGGCGGGCGAGGCGATGAGTTGTGCCAGGGCTGCGGCCAGGGCGGCGGGGTTGCGCGGGGGGACGAGAAAGCCGGTTTGGCCGTCCACCACCGCCTCGCGGCAGCCTGGGATGTTGCTGGCGACCAGGGGGCGGCCCGCGGCCATGGCTTCCAGCGCGGATTTGGGCAGGCCCTCGCGGTAGGCGGAGGGCTGGCAGGCGATGTGCGCGCCGCGCAGGAGGGAGGCGATGTCAGCCCTGTGGCCGAGCCAGGTGATGATGCCTTCATCCGCCCAGGCCTGGAGCTGGGCGGTGGTGAGGGAGGCGGGATTGCCGGGGTCTGGCGCGCCGACCAGGATGAAATCCGCCTGGCCGCGCAGGAGGCGGGCGGCCTCGCAGAATGTGGCGATGCCTTTGTCGCGGATCATGCGGGCGATGAGGATGACGCGGATGGGGCCGGGTGGCTCGGCGGCGGGGGAGAATTCATCGAGATTCACCCCGGCGCCGGGGATGAGCACGGCGGCGCCGGGGCGCAGCGCGCGCGCGGCGGTGAGCTCGGCGAGGTCGTCGGGGTTTTCGAAGATCACCCTGGCGCCCTTGGGGGAGAGGGTGAGGCGCAGGCCGAGGGTGAGAAAGGGACGCAGCAGACGGGCCAGGGGGCTGGCGGAGGCGAAGACGAAGCCGAGGCCGGTGGGGGCGTTGATGATGGCGCGCACCCCGGCGAGCCGGGCGGCGAGCCCGCCGATGAGGATGGGCTTGAGCGCGATGTGATGCACGACATCGGGCTTTAAGCGGCGGTAGAGCCGGGCGAGGTGCAGGGCGAGCTGGAGCTCGCCGAGCGGATTTAAGCGGCGGCGGCGGAAAGCAACCGGGATGAGCTCGATGCCGCAGGCGCGGATGCGCGCGGCGGCGGCGCCCTCACGCGATAGCAGGATGACGCGCCAGCCCGCCGCCTGCGCCGCGCGCGCGCGGGCCAGGAAATGCGAGGCGAAGAACCAGTCTTCGGTGACCAGGAAGAGGAGGGTTTTGCGCGGTGGCGCGGGGATGCTCAAATATCGTTGATCCCGGCCCGTTTGGCCTGCCAGCGCCAGGAGTCGCGGCACATGTCGGTGGTGTCCAGCATGGCGCGCCAGCCGAACAGGCGGGCGGCCAGGTCGGGGTTGGCGTAGTAGCTCGCGACGTCGCCAGGGCGGCGCGGGGCGATGTTGAGGGGGATGGCGCGGCCGGTGGCATGCTCAAAGGCGCGGACCAGCTCCAGCACGGAGATGCCGGCGCCGGTGCCGAGATTGACGGTGAGGGCGGTGTCGTGCGCGCAGATATGCTCGAGCGCCAGGGCGTGGGCGCGGGCGAGGTCCATGACGTGGATATAGTCGCGCACGCCGGTGCCGTCGGGGGTTTCATAGTCGTTGCCGAAGACGTTGAGATGCGCGCGCTCGCCGGTGGCGACCTGGGTGATGTAGGGCATGAGGTTGTTGGGCGCGCCGCGGGGGGTTTCGCCGATCAGCGCGGAGGGGTGGGCGCCGACGGGGTTGAAGTAGCGCAGATTGGCGGCGGCGCGCAGTTTGCCGGTGCGGGCGAGGTCGGAGATGAGGTCTTCCATCACCAGCTTGGTGCGGCCGTATATGTTCTGCACGCGGGTTGGCGCGTCCTCGGGGATGGGCGAGGAATCCGGCTGGCCGTAGACGGTGGCGGATGAGGAGAAGACGATCCGGCGCACGTTTTGCGCCTGCATTGCCTGGAGCAGGCGGATGGTGCCGATGATGTTGGTGTCGTAATACAGCAGGGGGTCGGCCTCGGACTCGCCCACCGCCTTCAGCGCCGCGAAATGGATGACGGCCTCCACCGGGTGCGCGGCGAGGGCGGTGCTCACGGCCCCGGTGTCGCGGATGTCGGCCTCGATGACGGGGATGGCGGCGCGGCCGGTGAGGCGTTCCAGCCGGGCGGGGACATCGCGCTCGGCATTGGCGAAATTATCGAGGATCACCACCTCGTGCCCGCGCTCGATGAGGGCGACGGCGGTGTGTGAGCCGATATATCCGGCGCCGCCGGTGAGAAGTACGCGGGCCATGGGGCTATACCTTCGTAATGGACCATTTGACGTGCTGCGGGCCGTCCTGATGGCCGGTGAGGACCACCTGCTCGGCCCGGCGCGGCTCGGACTGGCCGAAATAGACGCTCTCCTCGACGCTGATGGGCGCGCCCTCGGCGCGCAGCCGGAAGCCGAGCCCGCCCGGCGTGCGCAGGAGCACGGCCTCGTTATCCTGCTGGATCATCGCGGTGACGTTGGGGTGCAGGTGGAAGCGGATGGTGAAGGGCTGCGGCTGCCCGGCCTCGATGAGGTCTTCGCCGAGGAGTTCCTCGCCGCTGTCGGCAAGGCCGATGCGGCGGTGGTGGATGGCGCCGAACAGCTTCTCCCAGCCATTATGGTTGGCCTCGAGCCATTGGCCGCCGGCGATGTCCTGGCGTTCGGCGTGGACCTCGGTGGGTTTGCGGCCGAGGCCCTGGCCGCGCACCTCGGCGGAGGAGACATCGGCGATGGTGAGCGTGGAATGCGCCGCGGTGCTGCGCAGGGCGGCGCCCCATTCGGCGGCGCTGGCCGGGGCGGCGCCGCAATTGGTGATCAGCCGCTCCTTGCCCCAGGAAAATTCGAAGCCAAGGGTGCCGGCATGGGCGAAACGGTCCAGCCCGGCGGCGGCGGGCTGGCCGGCATCCACCAGGAGCAGGGCCTTGGCGGCGCTCATGCGGTACAGGCCGCATGTTTTGAGCGGCGAGACGATGCCGCGCGCGCGACCGGCCTGGGCCAGCACCAGGTCGATCAGGGTTGGCGGTTCTTCCTTGCTGCCGTTGAAGAGGGCGAGCCCGCCATCGCCATGGCGCAGGGCGCGCAGGGCGGCGGCGGCTTTCTCGATCGCGCTCAGCAGCTCGGCCGGCGGCTCGGCGCCGTGCGCCTGGAGCAGGGCGCGGATTTCGGTGAGGTCCTGCAACGCGGCGAGATGGGCCGCCGGGCTGCGCTCAACATGGCAGCCATCGGGGAAAAACTGGCGCTCGAGCTCGGGGGTGAGGAAGCGGAGCACGCGGGGCAGGTTGCCGACATGCTCGGGCATGGCAACGGCGGCGGCGGCGAGGCCCTTGAGGGCGGTGAGGGCCCGGCCGTCGCGGACTTCGACCGGGAGAATGGCGGAGAGGCTGCGCGCGTCCATCACCAGCCGGCTCATCAGGCGCTGGCGGAAATCATCATCGGCGGAGGCGGCGAAAAAATCATAATGGCCGAGCCAGGCGGCGAGGCGGGCGCCGGTGACATCGGGGGTGAGACCGATGGGCTCCAGCGCCTCGGTATCCATGAACTCGGTGACCAGGGTGCGGGCGCGGGTGCGCGCGGCGTCAGTGCCGAGGGCGCGCAGGTCTCGCAGCCAGGTGAAGCCGTGCAGGTGCGCGCGCAGGATGGCGGTGGCGCCGATGGGGCGGAACACGCCGGGGGGCATGGGCAGCACGGCGCCGCCGAATTCCAGCTCCGCCTTGATGAGCCGCGCGCCGCGGCCGGGCTCGCCGGGCCAGGGGTCGCGCAGGCTAAGGGCCGGGGCGTCGGGCGCGTTGCGGGTGCGCAGGTTTTGCAGCCGCGCCAGGAGGGAGCGCGCGTTGCGGCTGAATTGCCCGGGCGGGGTCATCCGCCGTTGACCGCGAGATCTGGCCGCGGCGAAGGCCTGGCGGCGCGCAGGGCGGTGATCGCCTGGGCATAGTCAGGCGCGCCGAAGACGGCGGTGCCGGCGATCAGGCAGTCAGCCCCGGCTTGCAGCACCAGGGGGGCGGTGGCGGGGGTGATGCCGCCGTCGATCTGCAGGATGATGTCACGGCCGGTATCGTCGATCATGCCGCGCAGGGTGGCGATTTTGCCGAGCTGGGAGGCGATGAACGCCTGCCCGCCGAAGCCGGGATTCACGGTCATCACCATGATGATGTCCACCAGGTCCATGACGTGGGCGACTGATTCAACCGGGGTGGCGGGGTTGAGGACCACGCCGGCTTTTTTGCCGAGGGAGCGGATGAGTTGCAGCGTGCGGTGCAGATGCGGGCCGGATTCAGGGTGGACGCTGATGTGATCGGCGCCGGCCTCGGCGAAGGCGGGGATGTAGGGGTCGGCCGGGGCGATCATCAGATGCACGTCCAGCGGCATGGCGGTGTGCTTGCGCAGGGCTTTGACCACCAGAGGGCCGAAGGTGATGTTGGGGACGAAGTGCCCGTCCATGACATCGAGATGCAGCCAGTCAGCCCCGGCGGCTGCAACGGCGCGGGTTTCCTCGCCCAGGCGGGCGAAATCAGCGGCGAGCAGGCTGGGGGCGATGAGGAGTCGATTCGGGGGCGTGTTCATGGGGGGAACTTTTACCCAGGCTGGGGTACGCTTAACAAGCACCTAACGCGCAGCCGCATGCCGCGCGCGGTGGCGCGGCTTTGCGAATGTCCAGGCGGCGATTATCTTTAGGCCCGGGGCGGGGGTGCGGCGGAAGCGTTTTTGCGGGGAAGGGAAAGGCGGGAGATTATGGCATCGTTTTACGAAAAGCATGTGCTGCCGCGGTTGATAAGGTGCGGGTGCGGCTGCGAGATGCTGGCGCAGAAGCGCGCGGCGCTGATTCCCGGCGCCAGCGGGCGGGTGCTGGAACTGGGCATAGGCGGGGGGTTGAACCTGAAATTCTATGATCCGGCGCGGGTGAGTGGCGTGACCGGCATTGATCCCTCGGCGGAATTGCGGGCCTATGCGCGGGCGGCGCCAAGGCCGGACGGGCTGGCGGTGGAGATATTGGACGCCAGCGCCGAGGAGATACCGTTTGAAGATGGGTGTTTTGATACGGTGGTGACGACCTTTACGCTGTGCACCGTGCCCGACGCCCCGCGCGCGCTGGCCGAGGCGCGGCGCGTGCTGCGCCCGGGCGGGCAACTATTGTTCTGCGAGCATGGCCGGGCGCCCGATGCCGGGGTGGCGGCCTGGCAGCGGCGGGTGGAGCCGGTATGGAAGCGGGTTTTCGGCGGGTGCCATCTGACCAGGCCGGTTTCGGGGAATATCGCGGCGCGGTTCAGCATTGAGCGGCTGGAGAGCGGCTATATGCCGAAAACCCCGCGGCTGGCCGGCTGGGTGGAGTGGGGCCGGGCGGTGGCGGGGTAGCGCGGGCTGTCTCAGGGGCCGAGAATGCCTTTCAGCGTGCCGCTGACATTGCTGGGCATGGTGCTGCCCGGCAGCGCGCCGCCCGCCGTGGCTTTTATCTGCTGTGTGAGCGCGGTGGCGCCGGTTTGCGCGGCCTGGCCGATGATGGCGCTGATGACCTGGCTGGCGATTTGCGCCGGGGTGGCGCCGCCGCTGGCGCGGCCGATATTGGTGAGATGCAGCGGCGGCAGCGGCACGGTGACCTTTTTGCCGTGCAGTATCGTGGCGGCGATGAGGGTGACCTGGCCGCCGGTCACGTAAAGGTTGGTGATGATCTCCTTGCGCGCGGGCGGGCCGCCTGGCGGCGCCGAGGCCTGGCCGCCGGCGTAGGTTTGCACGTTTTTTTGGATGATCTGCAGATTGCTGCTGGTGCTGACACCGGTGAGGCTGACGCCGCCGGTGATCTCGTAATTTATCCTCGGCTGGGCGATGTTGATGGTTTTGACCACGATGGGGCCGTTGCCGGTTAGGGAGCTGGTGTCCAGCTGGACGGCGATGGCGCCCACGCCCAGGGCCTGGGGTGAGGTGAAGCCCTGGGGATTGCCGATGCCAAGGCCGGAGACGGTGCCAGACCCCGAGGTGAGCGAGAGTTTGACGCGGCCAACCGTTACGGATGTCTGGGTGGCGGCGGAGCCGTATGTCTCGATGGCGGTTTTGACCAGGGAGTCCAGATTCGAGAGCAGGTACCATATTCCGCCGGCGATGATGGCGAGCAGAAGGAGCAGGCCGATGCCGATTTTCTTCCACATTGCGGTGTTTCTCCCTGGCAAGGATGACAGGCGCGCCCTGGATGAAGACTGGCTCCATCCGGCGTGACTGATAGCAAATCCTGGCTGGTTTTGGGAGTTTTTTTCGCTGGGCGCTCAGGCGCCGAGCCGGGTTCTGGCATCGGCCCATAATGCGCGCGCCAGGGCGGCGGCGGGGCGCGGGGAGGCAAGGGCGGCGGATTGCCCGGCCCAGGCCTGGAGGCGCGAAATGTCGCCAGCGCGGCTGGCTTGGTCGCGCATGGGCTGGGTGAGCCCGCGCTGCACGGGGTATGGCGCGCTGGGCGGCGCGCCGGGGGCGGCGGCGGCGCGGGCGTAGGCATTGGCGATGCTGCGGCCCGCGCGGCCGGAAAAGGCGGTGGTGAGGATGGTGTCCTCGGGTTGGGCCGCTGCCAGCGCGTCGGCCCAGGCGGGCGGGAGATTGGCCTCGGGGCAGCGCAGGAAGCCGGTGCCGATTTGCACGGCCGAGGCGCCCAGGACCAGCGCGGCGGCGATGCCGCGCCCGTCGGCGATGCCGCCGGAGGCGATGACGGGGCGCTCGACCGCGTCGCACACGGCGGGGAGCAGGGAAAACAGGCCGACCATGGCGGAGGCCGCGTTTTGCGCCTCGAACGCGCCCCGGTGGCCGCCGGCTTCCATGCCTTGCACGATGATGGCGTCGGCGCCGGCATCCTCGGCGCGCCTGGCCTCGGCGACCGTGGTGGCGCAGGCGAACCATTTTATGCCCCGCGCCTTCATGCGCGCGACGAAGTCTGGCGGGTAGAGGCCCATGATGGAGGAGATGATGGCGGGTTGGGCGTCGAGCATCGCCTCGCACTGGGCGGCGAAATCCGGCGGGCGGGTTTCAGCCGCGGCGGGCGGCACTTCGGGGCCCCATTGGGCGAGAAAGGCGCGCATGGCGTCTTCGGCCGCGGGGTCGCGCGGGGGTGGGGGGGCGGGAATCCAGAGATTGAGCTGGAAGCCGCCATTGGTGGCGGCCCGCACCTCGGCGGCCCAGAGTTTTATGGCCTCGGGCGGCATGAGCAGCGCGCCGCAGGCGCCGAGGCCGCCCGCGTTGGCGACGGCGATGGAGAGCGATGGGGGGCAGGCGCCCGCCATCGGGGCCAGCAGGATGGGCAGGGCGATGTTGTTCTGATCGCAAAACAAAGAGGCGCGCGCCAGGGCGGCGCCGGGGCCGGTTGCGGGATTATGGGGCATGCGCCGGGATCCTCTCCATTGGAAAAAACGCCGTTATGGGCTGTAGGTGGGGTGGGGGGTTTGCCAGGGCGGGACTGCCGTGCATCAATCCCGCTCTGGCCATGTTTTTACGATCAATTTCATTGGTTTAGCGCAGCCTGCCGAGGTTTGGTGCCAGCAGGCGCATGCCGGCGAGGCCCAGCAAGGCGAGCAGGGTGAAGAGCGCGCCGGCGAGGAAGGTTGCCCGTGGGCCGAGCAGCTGCCAGAGCGCGCCGGCGGCGAGGCTTGCGGCGAGCAGCGCCAGGCCGGCGGCGAGGTTGAACAGGCCGTAGGCGGTGCCGCGGAATTGGGGGGCTGTGGTGTCAGCCACCAGGGTGGGGAGCAGGCCCTGGGTGAAGCCGAGATGCAGACCCCAGAGGACGATGCCGAGCGCCACGCCGCCGAGGCCGGTGGAGAAGGCCAGTGCGAGATCTGCCGCGATGAGCATGGCGAAGCCGAACAGCAGGACGGAGATGCGGTTGACACGGTCTGACAAGATGCCGGCTGGGAGTGCCGCCAGCGCGGAGACGATGTTCATGGCGACCAGCACCAGGGGGATGAGCGCGAGCGGCAGGCCCTCGGCCTTGGCCCGCAGGATGATGAAGGCGGTGCTGAACTGCGCCAGGGTGAAGACCGTGGAGACGGTGACGACCAGCCAGTAATGCGGCCGCAGGCGGGCGAGCGCGGCGCGGCTGAGGGGAAAGTGCGCCTTGCGCGGCGGGGCGGTGTGTTTTGGCTCGCGCACGCCCAAGGCGATGAGGCCGAAGGAGAGAAAGGCCGGGATGACCGCGACCCAGAAGACGGCGCGGAAGCGGTTGGACATCAGCCACATGAGGAGGATGGCCAGCAGGGGGCCGGCGAAGGAGCCGGTGAGGTCCAGCGATTTGCGCAGCCCGAAGGCGGCGCCGCGGATAGTCTCGGGTGCGAGGTCGGCCAGGAGGGCATCGCGCGGGGCGCCGCGAATGCCTTTGCCGGCACGGTCCAAGAAGCGGGCCGCCACCACCCAGCCCAGTGAGGGGGCAAGGGGGAATAACGGCTTGGTGAAGGCGGAGAGGCCATAGCCGCACGCCACGATGAGCTTGCGCTTGCCTAGCCAGTCAGAGAACGCGCCGGAAAATATTTTGACGATGGAGGCCGTGGCCTCGGCGATGCCCTCGATGGCGCCGAGGGTCTCCATCGAGGCGCCCATGATGGTGACGAGATAGACGGGCAGGAGGGCGTGGATCATTTCCGAGGAGATGTCCATGAGCAGGGAGACGAAGCCGAGGGCCCAGATGCCGGAGGGGATGCGCTCCTTCACGCCGGCGGGGGTCTGCATCGGGTTAATGGCCGGTTTCCCACGATGACGCGGCAAGCTCGCCCAGCAGGCAGGGCGGGGAGCTGCATTCCACGATGTCTTCATCCGCGCCTTGCGCGCTGGCGGGGGTGGCGTGGACCAGGCGGGCGATGAAAAAACCGTCCAGCCCGCCATGTTGCGGCCACATGCCGGGATGCGTGCGCACATCGCCCCGCGGGGTGAGGGCCTCGGGCAGTTCGGGCAGGCTTAAGGGGGCGCGGCGCAGGCCCAGGCGGGCGCAGGCGGAGTCGATCCGGGCTTCGCCTTCCTCGGGTTGCAGGGAGCAGACGGCATAGATGAGACGGCCGCCGGGGGCGAGCATTTGCGCCGCGGCGGTGAGCAAGGCGTCCTGCGCCTGGGTGAGGGATTGTATGTCGCGCGGTTTGCGCAGGTGCAGCAGGTCTGGGTGGCGGCGGATGGTGCCGGTGGCGCTGCAGGGGGCGTCGAGCAATATGGCATTGAATTTTTGCGCCGGGCGCCAGGTGGTGGCGTCGGCCAGGATGCATTCAACATCAAGGCCGAGGCGGGTGAGGTTGCCTTTGAGCGTGCCCATGCGCGCGGGGTCGCGCTCCACGGCTGTCACCAGCGCGCCGGCGGCGGCCAGTTGCGCGGTTTTGCCGCCGGGGGCGGCGCAGAGGTCGAGCACGCGCTCGCCCGGCTGGGGGGCGAGCAGTTTGGCGGGGAGGGTGGCGGCGGCGTCCTGTACCCAGATGTCGCCGGTGGCGAAGCCGGGCAGCGATGGCACGCTGGTGCCGGCGGGGAAGCGCACCGAGCCGGTGGGCAGCGGCGTGCCGCCTGCCGGCGTGAAGCCGGGTTTGGCGGAAATGTCCAACGGCGCCTCGGCCGCGTGGGCGGTGGCGATGGCGCGCGCGTTGGGGCCCCAGCTGGCCCAGGCCCAGGCCGGGGTGTCGAGACGGGGCATGTCCAGCCCTTCGAGGGCTTCCGGCCCGGCGGCCACCACCTTGCGCAGCACCGCGTTGACCAGCCCGGCGAAGGGGGCGAGCTTTTTGGCGCGCGCCAGGCTGACCGCCGTGCCCACCGCCGCGTGCGCGGGGGCGCCCAGCAGCAGGAAGGCGGCGGCGCCGAGCCAGAGGATGTGGCGCACCAGCTGCGGCGGCTGGCGCAGCAGAAAGGGCTCCAGCACCGCATCCAGCGTGCCGGAATGGCGCAGCACGCTGGCGGCCAGGCGGTGGGCGGCGGCGCGGTCACGCGAATCCAGCGGCGGCAGCGCATCAAGTGCTGCGTCCAGCGAGGTGTTTTTGGTCAGCACCGCTTGCAACAGGGTGAAGGCGGAGTCTCTGGTGGGGTCGCTCATGGGGTTGGCGCCTGCCGGTGGCGGCGGGCAGCGGCCGCGGGCGTGAGGGGGGTGGGGTTCATGGTGGAGCTGAGGGGAATCGAACCCCTGACCTCGTCATTGCGAACGACGCGCTCTACCAACTGAGCTACAGCCCCGTGACCATAAGTGTGAACCGGGTCCATCC
>JAKBAQ010000001.1 GCA_021808985.1 Pseudomonadota bacterium | reverse complement strand
CTGGCTGGCGCTGCGCGGGCTGCGCACGCTGCATGTGCGCCTGAAGGCGCAGGAGGCGGCGGGGCTGCGGGTGGCGCACTGGTTCGCCGCCCGGCCGGAGGTGGCGCGCGTGCTGCACCCCGCCCTGCCAGGCTGCCCGGGACATGAGTTCTTCAAGCGCGATTTCTCCGGTGCCTGCGGCTTGTTCGGCGTGGTGTTCCAGCCCGCTTATACCGCCGAGGCGATTGTGGCGATGATCGACGCGCTGCAACTGTTCGGCATCGGCGCGAGCTGGGGCGGGTATGAGAGCCTGGTGCTGCCGACGACGGGGACCATCAGGCGCAGCGAGGGAACCGGGAGCTTCGAGGGCAGGATGGCGCGCTTCCAGATCGGCCTGGAGAATGTGGACGAGCTGATCGAGGATCTGGAGCGGGGGCTGGCCGTGCTGCGGGCCGCATGAGCGCGTATATTCCCCCGCTGCTCAGCGGCTTTCTCGCCACCGTCGCGCTCGCTTTTCTCATCGGGCTGGAGCTGCATGCCTACCGGCGGCGCGGCGAGGGGCTGGCGGCGCCGGTGGCCCTGGGCTTTGGCACCACGCGCACCATAACCCTGCTGGCGGCGCTGGGCTATGTGCTGTGGGTGGTGGCGCCGGTGGTGCCGTTTTGCGCCGGGCTGGCGGTGGCGGGCGGGCTGCTGATGCTGGAATACTGGAAGCGCGTGCAGGCGGGCGACCCGGCGCTGCTGCCCACCGTGATCGCGCTGCTCGCCTACGCGCTCGGGCCCTTCGTGCTGACGGCGCCGCTGGTGGTGGCGGCGGCGCTGGTGATCGTGATGCTGCTGGCGCTTGGCGAGCAGACCGAAATCCGCCGGCTCTCCGACGCCTTCCCCGCCGAGGAGGGGGTGACGCTGGCGAAGTTCTTCATCCTCGCCGGGCTGATATTGCCGCTGCTGCCGCAGGAGGTGATTCCGGGCCTGCCCGGTATCACCTACACCAAGGTGTGGACGGCGGTGCTGGTGATTTCGGGCATCTCCTATCTCGGCTATCTGGCGCACCGCTATATGTTCCCCCGCGCGGGCACGCTGCTGACCGGGGTGCTGGGGGGCATGTATTCCTCCACCGCCGCCACCGTGGTGCTGGCGCGCGCGGCGCAGGCGGCGCCGGAGCAGGCGGCACTGGCGCCGGCGGCCGTGCTGATCGCCACGGCCATGATGTATGTGCGCCTGCTGCTGATCATTCTGCTGCTGGGCCATGCCGCCGCCGCCCGCGACCTGGCGCCGCCCTTTGCCGGGCTGTTCGTGCTGACTCTGGCGATCGCCTGGCTGCTGGCCCGCAAGGCCAAGGATGCGCCGGCGCGGGAACATAACGTTATCAGCACGAATCCGCTGGATCTGCCGGTGGCGTTCCTGTTCGCGCTGCTGTTTGTGCTGTTTGCCGCGATAACGAATTTCGTGACCCGCAATTTCGGCGTGAACGGGCTGCATGTGCTGAGCTTCGCGGTCGGGTTCTCGGATATCGACCCGTTCATTTTCTCGCTGCTGGACGGGAAATTCCAGGTGAGCGAGGCGGCGGTGGTGAGCGCGGTGCTGATTGCCAGCGGCAGCAACAATCTGCTGAAGGCCGGTTATGCGCTCATCTTCTCGCGCAGCCGCAGGATGCTGCCGGCGGCGGCGTGGCTGGCGGGATCTATGCTGCTCTCGGTGTTCTACGCGCTGGTGCTGTAGCGGTTCAGAGCTTCAGGGCTTTCGCCATCATCCTGACATGCAGCAGATGCACGGCGATGAAGCTGAAGGAGAGCGGCAGCACCGGCAGCGGGCCGAGGCCGAGATTGCCGAGCAGGGCGGCGGCCGGGAGCAGCACAAAAGCCGCGAGAATGGGGGTGAAGGCCAGGCCCAGGGCGCGCGGGGCGGTCCAGCCTGGGGTGCCGTCAAGCCGGAAATGCATCGGCACGCGGGGGGCGGCGCGCAGGCGCTGGCCGGCCAGCAGGGAAATGAAGGCCAGCAGCGCCAGGGTTGCCAGAACGACGGCGTATGATTGCAGCATGGCCGCTCCCCCCTGGGGTTTCAGGACTCTTGGCGGTTATGGGCGATGATGGAGAGATAGCTGATGGGCTGCCGCAGCAGCTTCTCCGGCCCGTGGGGGGCGGCGGAGTCGAACAAAAGGGCATCGCCGGGGGTGAGGTGATAGGCCTGGTCGCCGTGGCGGTAGACGACCTCGCCGGTGAGCATATAGATGAACTCCGTGCCCTCATGCTGAAAAGCCGTGTAGGAGGCGGCGTCCTTGTGCAGGGTGATGAGGTAGGGCTCGACCATGAGCGTGCCGCCCAGGGCGGCGCCGAGCAGGCTGTATTGATGGCCGGATTTGGTGCCGCGCCGCTCTATGACCACGCCGGTGCCGGCTTTGACGAATGAGCAGTCCCGTTTTTCCTCGAAGGAGGCGAAGAAATTGGTGATCGGCACGTTGAGCGCCGAGGCCAGGGCTTGCAGGGTGGCGAGGGAGGGCGAGATCTGCCCGTTTTCGATTTTCGAGAGCATGCCGCCGGAGAGGCCGGATGCCGTGGCAAGCTCGGCGACAGTGATGCCGATGCGCCGGCGCAACAGGCGCACCTGCACGCCGATGGCCTGCTCCAGGGTTTTCTCCGAAACCGCGGCGGCGGCGGAGCCGGTGGCGTAGGCCTCCACGGCGGGGGTTTCCGCCTTGGAAGGTTTTGCCTTGGAAGAAACCGATTCGGGGGGGGCTGCCTTGTGCTTCATGCCCGGGTCTTATGACGTGGAAGTTGAAATTACCAGTATTCTTTACACTTCAGCGACAGCGGGGGCGCGCGCCTCGATACGTTTCGCCGCGGTCAGTGTATTTCGCAGCAGGCAGGCGATGGTCATGGGCCCGACGCCTCCTGGCACCGGCGTGATGATTCCGGCGACGTTCGCGGCCTCGGCGAAGGCGACATCGCCGGTGAGTTTGGTTTTGCCGGTTTCGGCGGCGGGCACGCGGTTGATGCCGACATCAATGACGGTGGCCCCTGGCTTGATCCAGTCGCCCTTGATCATCTCCGCCCGCCCGACAGCGGCGATGAGAATATCCGCCCCCCGGCAAAGCTCCGGCAGATTGCGGGTTTTTGAATGCGCGATGGTGACGGTGCAGTTCTGCTGCAGCAAAAGCTGCGCGATGGGCTTGCCCACCAGGTTGGAGCGCCCGACCACCACGGCGTTCAGCCCGGTCATGTCGCCCAGCCGGTCGCGCAGCAGCAGCAGGCAGCCCAGCGGCGTGCAGGGCACCAGCCCGGGCAGGCCGTTCGCCAGCAGGCCGGCATTGCTCACGGTCAGCCCGTCAACATCCTTCTGCGGAGAAATCGCGGCGATGATGGCATCGGCGCGCAGATGCCCCGGCAGCGGCAGCTGCACCAGAATGCCATGCACCGCCGCATCCGCGTTCAGCTTGCGCACCAGCGCCAGCAGCGCTTCCTGCGTGGTCTCGGCGGGCAGCCGATGCTCAAAGGAGCGCATGCCCACCTCCGCCGTCTGACGCACCTTGTTGGCGACATAAACCTTTGAGGCCGGATCATCACCCACCAGCACCACCGCAAGCCCAGGCCGGAACGAAAGCGAGGCAACCTCGGCCGCGATGCCGGCCCGCAGAGATTCAGCAAACATCTTGCCGTCAATAATGTCAGCCAAAATCATGCCTCCGCGCGTGCATCCAGGGCCGGGATAAGCCGCTGAAATGTGAAACCGGCGTGCTCATAGCCCGGGGGCGGGCGGTGAGGCAAACCGGCGGCGCAGCACTGGCCAGTCAGTGACATCGAGGCCGGTGAGCCGTGCGAAGGCCAGCATGTCGTCGCCCAGAAGGCTGGCGATATGCTCCAGATCAGCCATGGCGGGCTGGACGGGCGGCGGGGTGAATTCAAACGGCTGCTCGCGCTTGGGCGCCGTGGCGGCGAAGGGAGAGATGCCAAGAAAATCAGCAATTTTGCATAGCGCCCCGGGATGGTCGTGCAGCAGATCCTGCGAGCGCAGAAACAATAGCTGCTCGCGCGGGAAGTAGCGCAGCGCCCGCTCAACCTGTCCGGTGTAGAAGCCGCGTTCAATGTAGGTGTATATCCGCTGCGCGCGCGCCAGCGGCGGCAGGCCGTCCATGCGGGCGCGGCCGGCGCGAATCGCCTCGGAAAACGGCAAGGTTTCAAAACCGCGGGCATATTCCATGCACCATTGCGACCAGGCGCGCTCGAAGGGGTCGCGGAAGAGGTAGATGAGCCGGGCGTGCGGGTTATAGGCGTGGATGCGCGCGATGGAGGGGGGCCAGAAGCCGTAGATGGGCGTGATGTCAAACCGGTGTTTCGCGCCGTCATCGGCGGGGAAGAGGGATTCCAGGGCCGCGTAGTCGGGGGCGGACCAGTCACGGGACTCATCGTCGAAGAAATGCAGCTCCTTCTGCACCGGGGCGCTGAGTTCGGGATGCTCGCAGAGATAGGCGTGCAGGCTGGTGGTGCCGCCCTTCTGCACGCCGCAGCCGAAGATGGAGACCTTGCGGGGCAAAATCAGCCGTCGCGGTTGGCGGCGGGGGACCAGAGGATATCGCCGGCGCCCTGGCCGTTCTCCACGCGGGCGAGGACGAACAAAAGGTCTGACAGGCGGTTGAGATAGACCAGGACCAGGCGGTTCACGGCCTCATGCGGGCTGGCGAGCAGGTGCACGGTGGCGCGCTCAGCGCGGCGGATGACGGTGCGGGCCTGGTGCAGAAAGGCCGCCGAGGGGGTGCCGCCGGGCAGGATGAAGGAGTTGAGCGGGGCGAGGCCGGCGTTCAGACGGTCAATCTGGGATTCCAGCCAGTCCACCTGCGGCTGGGTGATGCGCAGCGGCGGGTGTTTGGGGGATTCCTCGATGGGGACGCAGAGGTCGGCGCCGAGGTCGAACAGGTCGTTCTGGATGCGGGCGAGCAATGCGCCGCTGGGCGGGGTGGCGTGCAGCCGGGCCAGGCCGAGCACGGCGTTGGCTTCGTCCACCTCGCCATAGGCGGTGACGCGCGCCGAGGATTTGGCGACGCGGGTGCCGTCACCCAGCGAGGTTTCGCCCGTGTCGCCGCCGCGGGTGTAGATTTTGTCGAGCTTGACCATGGCGCCATTCAGCCACGGGCGGGCTGGGCGCGCAACCCGGGTTGGGCTGGCGGCTCAGACAACCAGGCTGGCGCGCCAGGGGGCGGCTTCGGCATGGCGGGCGGGGCGGAAGCAGGGCTGCGGGTTGGCGGCGGTGAGCTGCTCCCAGTTGCGCAGGATAAGGTCTATCTTGCGGAAGACGACGGCGAGGTCGGCGAATTCGCGCTGCAGGCGGGCCGCCTGGGCGAGGCCGCGATGCGAGGGCTCGCCCGAGAGCAGCCGCGCCCCGGCGGAGACCCGCAGGGCGCCTTGCGGCTCGGCGCAGCCGGGCTGGGGCAGCGGCACCGGCTGGCCGATATGGCAGATGCGCGCGGCGATGTTCTGCGCCGCCGGGAACAGGGGGGAGAGGTCGGTGTTCAGCCAGAGATAGACGTTGCGGGCCTCGGCCGGGGTGAGGCAGCGGCCGGGCGCGTGCGGGGCGCGCAGGGAGAAAGTGTGGATGCTGGGCAGAAGCTCCCAGGGCTCGGCCTGCGGGCCGCGGCAGATTTCCGGCGCGCCGAGCAGGCTGAGCGCGGGCTGGGCGGCCACCGCGGCGTGGACGATCTGGCCGAAGCCTTCCAGGATCTCGGCCCGGCGCGCCGGGGGCACGCGCAGGAGGGCCTGCA
The DNA here is from genome assembly GCA_021808985.1 of Pseudomonadota bacterium. Taxonomy (GTDB): domain Bacteria; phylum Pseudomonadota; class Alphaproteobacteria; order Acetobacterales; family Acetobacteraceae; genus Acidocella. The sequence continues at coordinate 43,553 of JAKBAQ010000001.1, read as the reverse complement.
TTTCAGCCAGGGCGGCGTGCCAGCGCAGGGCCAGGCCGTAATTGCCGACGGGGGGCAGGTTGGCGGCGGCGGGGGCGCGGAGGGGAAAGTCATCCCGGCCGAAATAGGCGTCCAGCCCGGCGGGCAGGCGGGCGCTGGCCAGCCGGGCGGCGATGGGCTGGGGCAGCAGCGCGGCGCCGGCGAAGGGCGGGCCGGTGAAGAATTTGGAGCCGGTGATGAGCACCACCGCGCCCAGCGCCAGATAGGCGCGCACCGAGGCGGGCGAGAGCCGGGCCTGGCAGGCGTCCACCACGATGTCGAACGTATCGCCGTGGAGCGCGCGCATCTGCGCCAGAAAGGCGGGACGCGGGGCGAGCAGCCCGGTTTTGGAGAGGTCCAGCACGTGCAGGATGACCCGTTGCCCGCGCGCCATGGCGCTGGCCATGATGGCGGCGGTTTCGGCTTCCACCGCCTCGGCCGCGCGCAGGGCGCCGTCAGCCTCGCGCAGGGGGATGTTGGCCAGCGTGGTATCAGCCCGGAAGCCGGCGACGGGGGCCTGGAAGGTGACATCGTGGCCCAGGGCGGTATCGACCGCGAAATGCAGGCCGCGCGCGGCCATGGGCACGCCGCGCCCGGTTTCCTCCGGCGCGATGAGGATGTTGAGGATCGGCTGCTCGGCGCCGGCGAGGTGGGTGAGCGCCAGGGCGAGCAATTCAGTGTCGGTGCCGGAGGCGGCGAGGATGATCTGCTCGTCCGGGCGCAGGCCAAAAACCTTGGCAATGCCCCGGCGCACCGCATTGAGCGACTGGCGCACCGCGTTGCGGCTGGAGGTGCCGCGCAGCAGCGCCAACGTGGCGCGCAGGCGGGCACGGTCAGCCGCGGTGTAGCCGCGCTCGGAGGAGGAGGAGGCGGTGGAGGAGGCGAAGGTGATGGCCCAGGGGCGCGGGCGGTGGCTGCAGCCATAGCCGTTGAGGGCGCTGCGCGGGTCTCGCGCCAGGCGGATGTCGCCGCCGGTCTCCATCAGCCCCTCGGCGGTGCCGAGCAGGGGCCAGATGCCGCGGATGAGGGCGATCTGCGCCTCGGTGGCGGGGAAATGCGCGGCCAGCAGCGCGGGGCTGGGGGCGACATCGGCCGCCATGGGCTGCACCCAGGCGGGCAGGGCCGCGCGCTCAGCCGGGGCCAGGGCCTCGGCCTCGGCCATGACGAACTGGGCGGCGGCGCGGGCGGCGGCCAGCGAGGCCAAAGCCGGGGCGATGCCGCGCGCGGTGAACCAGGCGCGCTCCAGCGCGTGGCGCAGGTGAAAGCCGGAAAGACCTGGATGCTCGCACGCCTGGGGCGGCAGCGAAAGGTCAATTCCCTTGAAAACGCTGAATTCCGGTTGCTGGCGAATCACTTTCGCAAGAAGATCACGCTCAATTTCCAAAAACGCCGCAGCTTGCATTTTCTCACCCGTTCCTGAATAGAGAGGGATTTAGCGTAAAGACGGGGGAAAAGCCAATTTCATCCTCCGGGGCCTGTTTTTGCGCCGGAATCGGGGCATAACCCCGCCGCGCGACGGGCTGGAATGCCCAAAAGAACGGTTAACATTTCGGCCTGGGGCGTCTAAGTCACGCGCGACGACTTCTCTAGGAGCAATAAATTGGCGACGATGTATACCGAGACGGTGCTGACCGTCCGGCACTGGACGGACACGCTTTTCAGCTTCACCGCGACCCGCGATCCGGGGTTCCGCTTCATCAGCGGGCAGTTCACCATGATCGGCCTGAAGATAAACGGCCGGCCGCTGTTGCGCGCCTATTCGATGTGCAACGCCAACCATGAGGAGCAGCTGGAGTTTTTCTCCATCAAGGTGCCGGACGGGCCGCTGACCTCGCATTTGCAGAAGCTCGCCGTCGGCGATGAGGTGCTGGTGGGCGGCAAGCCGACCGGCACGCTGATTCAGGACAATCTGCGCCCCGGCAAGACGCTGTATCTGCTGGGCACGGGCACCGGGCTGGCGCCGTTTGTCAGCATCATCAAGGACCCGGACACCTATGAGCGCTACGAGCATGTGGTGCTGGTGCATGGCTGCCGCACCATCGCGGAGCTGGGCTATGGGGAGATGATCGTCGACAATTTGCGCGAGCATGAGTTCTTCGGCGAGCTGGCGGCGGAAAAGCTGCTCTACTACCCGACCGTGACGCGCGAGCCGTTCCGCAATATGGGGCGGATAACCACGCTGCTGGAGACCGGCAAGCTGGAGGCGGACCTGGGCCTGGAGCGGCTGAACAAGGAAACCGACCGCGTGATGCTGTGCGGCAGCCCGCATATGCTCAACGATCTGCACCAGTTCCTGCTGGGGCGGGGATTCCATGAGGGCAGCCACCACGGCGCGGGTGAGTTCGTGATTGAGAAGGCGTTCGTGGAGAAATAACGCCAAGGGGCGGCGCCGCGCGCGGATGGCGCGCGGCGAAAAAACACAATCCGTTAACAAAACGGTTTTTCTTTGCTCTCGGGCTTATATAATTCAATAAATGTTAATCTATCGCGCATGATATTCGGATAGAGATTCATTCACGGCACCGAGCGGAGAGACAGGACATGACCGGATCGGACTATGGCGGCCCGCGCACGCCCGAGGGCGAGGTGTGGCTTGATATCTCACGCCTTCTGTACCGCGTTTTCCGGGGCAAGATAACGGGCATAGACCGGGTGGAGATTGCCTATGCCGAGCAGCTGCTGGACGCCGTGCCGGAGCAGGCGCGGTTTGTGGCGTATGATTATTGGCGCGGCTCGTTCCGCGCCATGCCGCGGGCGCCGGCGCGGGTGCTGGTGCGGGAGATAGGGCCGGCCTGGCGCGCGGGGGACATGGCCGGGGTGAGCCGGCGCGCGCTGCAAGGGCTGCTGCGCAGTATCTTCACCGCCCCTGCCCTGCCCCGCTACCGTGGCGGCGCGCGGCCGACTTATATCAACGTCTCCAACCATCCGCTGCATCTGGTGGACCGCGTGGGGCGGATGACGGCGCGCACCGGCGCTGTGTTCATTCCCCTGGTGCATGACCTGATTCCGCTGGAAATGCCCGAATATGTGCCGCCCGCCTGGGTTGGGCACCACCGCGCGCGGCTGCGGACCATCGCCGCCCATGCCGATGGCATTATTTCCAACTCGGAATCGACCACGCTGGCCTTGCGCAAGCATATTCCGCGGCTGCCGATCGCCACCATCGCGCTGGGGACCAGGATACTCACGGCACCCGCCGCGATGGCGCCGGGCTCGGCCTATTTCGTGATGCTCGGGACCATTGAGCCGCGCAAGAACCATTTGCTGCTGCTGCATATATGGCGGCGCCTGGTGCGCGAATATGGAATCGGCGCGCCGGACCTGCATATCGTCGGCCGGCGCGGCTGGGAGAATGAGCAGATCGTCGATATTCTGGAGCGCTGCGGCGACATTGCCGGCCATGTGCATGAGCACGGCATGGTGGGGGATGGTGAGCTGGCCGGTATTCTCGCGGGGGCGCGGGCGCTGCTGATGCCGTCCTTCGCGGAGGGCTATGGCCTGCCGATTGTGGAGGCGCTCGCCATGGGGGTGCCGGTGCTGTGCAGCGACCTTGGCGCGCACCGGGAAATTGGCAAGGGGGTGCCGGAATTTCTCGACCCGCTGGATGGGCCGGCCTGGATGCGCATGATCATGGACTATGTGCCGCCCCAGAGCGCGGCGCGGGCGGCGCAGAAGGCGCGGCTGGCGGGCTGGCGGGCGCCGGCATGGAGCGAGCATATGGCGGCGGTGCTGGACTTCGCCGCCCGCGTGGAGCCGCGCCGGCCGGCGGTTCAGTCCAACTGGTCGCGGATGATGCTGGCGACCAGCGTGAGCAGCACCCAGGCGATGAAGCCGGCCAGCACGGTTTCAGCCGTGGCGAGCCAGCGCACCGGATAAAGGGAGGCGACCGGCAGGTTGGGCTGGACGAAGGTTTCCAGATACACCGAGCGCTGCGCCGCGACGTTGCGGGCGTTTTGCAGATTAATGAGATCGCTGCTGTAGAGTTCCTCATCGAGCTGCTGCTTTTGCATCAGCGTGTCATAGCCGCTCAGCACGCTCGCCAGGGTTTGCGCGCCGCCGCCGCCGGCCAGCGCGCCGCCCACGTGGTTGATTTGCGCCTGCATGGCCGTGATGCGGGCGCGCAAGGTGCGCACCTGGGGGGAGGCATCGGTCTGGCCAAGGCTGGTGAGCGAGGCCAGGGTTGCCTGATCCTGCGCGAGGCGGCTGCTCAGACCTTCATCCACCGAGGAGGTGGCGGCGGCGGTCATCTCGGGGAAGAGCACATCGTAGCGGTTGCGGTAGCTGGCGAGGCTGGTTTCATCGGTGAGCAGGACGGCCTGGGCGGCATTCGCGGTTTGCTCGGCATAGGCCAGGGAATTTTGCCGGGCTTGCAGGGACATCTGGTTGACCAGCGCGCGCGAGCAGGAGAGCACCGCCTGGGCGAGTTTGAGCGCGTCAGGCGGGCTGAAGGCGCGCACGCGCACGGTGATGACGCCTGAGCTGAGATCAAAATACGGGTGGACCATGGATTGCCAGTACAGCAACTGGGTCTCCGGCGGCTGGCCGGGTGTGAGGCGGCTGAACCAGTCAGCCCGGGGGGTGGCGAAGATATGGTCAAGCGAGAGGCGGGGGGCGAGGTCGGCCAGGATCTGGTGGCTGCGGATATATTGCTGCACAACTTCGGAATCCTCGACCATGGCCAGCATCGGGTTGCCGCCGCCAAGGGCCGAGAGGATGGAGGTTTGCCCGCTTGTCTGCGGCGCCTGCTGGCGCACGACGAGTTTGAACTCGCTGACATACTGGCTACTGGCGCAGCCATATTCATAACCGCCGGCGAGCAGGCCAGGCAGCACGACGCAGGCCAGGAAAGAGACCAGCCGCACATGCCCGCGCAGGCGCTGGCGCAGGGGTTGGGGGGGCGCGGCAGCGCCGGGCGCGCGGGCGGGGGCTGGGCGGGTTTCAGGCCGCGGCGTGGTGGCGGCGCGGCCGACCAGATCATCAACGTTCATGATTTTCTCCTTGCCGTTCATCCGCCGCCAAGCTGGCATTGGCGGTGCCGTTCGATCGCGGCGTTCAGATCGTCAAACAATTCCAATCGCCCGTGGCTGAGGACGGCCCCCATGTCGCACCAGGCGCGGATGGTGCCTTCGTCATGCGAGACGATCAGCACGTCGGACATCGCGGCGCGCTCCTCGAAGGCTTCCAGGCATTTGCGGCGGAAGCGCGCGTCGCCCACGGCGGTTACTTCGTCGATGAGATATAGATCAAACGTGATGGCGAGGCAGGCGCCAAAGGCGAGGCGCGCCAGCATGCCGGAGGAATAGGTGCCCACTTTCTCGCGGAAATAACCGCCCAGCTCGGCGAAACGCTCCACATAGTCCAGGGCGGCGGCCTCGGGCGTGTTGTAGACCCTTGCGAGGAAGCGGATATTTTCCCGCCCGCTGAGATGGGGGTGGAATGTGCCGCCGAAGCCCAGCGGAAAGCTGACGCTGCCCGCGCGCTGGATGGAGCCGCTATCCAGCCTTTCCACCCCGGCGATGAGCCGGACCAGGGTGGATTTGCCCGCGCCGTTGGCGCCAAGCACGCCGATGCTGCGGCCAGCCGGGAGGGCCAGGGTGACGTTATCAAGGATAACGCGGCGCTCATGGCCGGTTTTGTGGATTTTGCGGGCGTTGCGCAGCATGATCATGCCGGGTGCCGCAGGCGTTTGCGCAGCGCCTGCTCCAGGCCCAGGCCGAGCAGCAGGCTGAGCAGCACCCAGGCCACGAGATAGCGCGCCTGGAGCCAAAAGGGATGATATTGCGGGTAGAAGCCGGAGCGGAAAATCTCAACGCCTTGGAGGATCGGGTTCCATTCCAGGAAGGCGCGCGCATAGTCTGGCATGGAGATGGGCGAATAGTAAATTCCGGAGGAGAAATAGAGCAGGCGCACGAGGGAGGCGAAAATGGTTTCCCAGGAGTGGAAGAAGTTCTGGACCACCATGTTGATGGCGCCGATGCCCATGGCGAGGCCGGCGAGCAGCAGGATGGCGGCGGCGCAGGTGAAGAGATGGGCCGGGAACGCACGGTAGCCGGCGGCGCCGAACGCGGCGAAGACCAGGATGCCGACCACGATCTCGGTGAGGAGGTTGAGCAGGGTTTTGGCGAAAATGACATCAGTGGCGCGGATGCTGGGCAGCATGAGCACGGCGGTGCTGGCGGTGCGCGCGGTCATCACCTCGGTGGCGATGTGCGAGAACATCAGATATGGCAGCAGGCCCGTGCAGTAATATTCGAACAGGCTGGCGCCGACCGGCGGCGGGCCCTGGTTTATGAGGGCGAACATCACACCCAGAGTGAGAAGATGCGAAATCGGCTCAAAAATGGCCCAGAGATAGCCGAGATGGGCGCGGCTGTGGCGGGTGCGCATGTCGCGCAGGAGCAGGGCGTGGATGATGCGCCAGCGCGCGGCGATGAGCGGGACGAGGCCGCGCGGGCGGGCGGGCGGCTGTTTGCGGGTGCGCGCGAGGCTCCAGCCGGCGAGGGTTTGCGCCAGGGCATGGTCAACCGAGGGGGTGGGCAGGCCGACCTGCTTGGCGAGGTGCGTGAAGTGGCGCGCGATTTCGGCATCGCCGGGCGCCAGGGCGCGGGCGCGGGCGGCTTCATGGTAGGCGGCGCTGAGATCGCCCAGAGCCTCATGATTGCCGCTGGCCGCGCGGGGGATGCGGGCATCGGCGGGGAAAAGGGTGGCGGCGATGCCAAGCTCGGTGAGGGCGTCGCCATAGCGCGCCCGTGAGGTGAGCAGCGAGGCCAGATGCAGACGGTAATCGGCGTTGGCGGGCTCGATTTCAACGGCGTGGCGGATGGCCTCGATGGCTTTGCTGGGCTGGGCCGAGGCCGCCATGGCCACCGCGAGCATGTGCCAGCCCGCCGCCGTGGCGTGGCCATGGCTGACATAAGCGAGCAGCTGCGCGATGGCCTCGGCATATTGCCGCTGCGCCAGGTGCAGCGAGGCCAGATGCAGACGGGGCTCCGCCGCCTCGGGCGCCAGCGCCACGGCGCGGTGGGCGAGCGAGGTTGCCTCCGCCACCTGCCCCATGGCGGCGAGAAAGCCGCTAAGGGTGCGCAGGGTCAGGACATCCTCGGGGGCCAGCGTGTCAGCCGTGCGCAGCAGGGTTACGGCGGCATCGTGCTGGCCGGCGGCGAAGAGAATTTCCGCCCGCGCGCGCAGGGCGGGGAGATTCCGCCGGTCGCGCCGAACGGACTCTATTTCAGTTTCAGCTTCAGCTGAAGCGGTGAATGGGTCGTCTGTCATCAGTATCCGGCGCCGAAATTCCGGGGGACGGCGGCGAGGCCGCTGACCCCGGAGATGGTTTGCAGAACCTTGGAGACATCAGCGACCGGTGCGTCGCTGACATAAATGACGTCGCCGGGGCGCACGATGAAGAGATCGGCGATGAAGAAGCCTTCGGCCTGGCTGAGATCCAGCTGGTAGACGCTTTGCGCGGCGGCGGGCTGGCGGCGGTAGATGAAGACGCCGCGCGGGGCGGCCAGATTATCCTGCAGGCCGTAAATATCGGCCAGGGCCTCCACCAGGGTGATGTTCGCGCTGTCATACGGGAAGAGGCCGGGGTGGTTGACGGCGCCGAACGCGTAAAACTGCAGGTGGCGGGGCAGGAGGAGGATGGAGTCTCCGGGGGCGGCTGGAATGTCCAGCGCGGCAGTTGCGGTTATGGCGCTGAGCGGGGCTTGCGCCTGCGCGCCGCCGCGGTTGATGCGCACGATTGTGTTGTAGTCCGCCAGGCGGGAGCCGCCCGCGAGGGCGATGAGGTCCAGCAGGGTGCGCGCGCCGGGGGTGAGCGGGTAGGCGCCGGGATGGGCGGCCTCGCCCTGCACGATGACCGTGCCGGAGACGGATTGAGAGTCCAGCACGGCGGCCTGAATGTCATGCCCCTGCCCCGCCAGCACGGCCATGATGGCGCGCTCCACCGCAAGCGGCGTGCGCCCGGCGACGCTGAGCGCGCCGACATAGGGCAGCTCCACCATGCCTGATGGGTCAACCCGCAATGAGACATCGAGCCCCGGCGGGGAGAGCAATGTCGTGCCCTCGGGGTTGGGCTCCCAGAGGGTGATGTGCAGGAGATCGCCGATGCCGATGCGCCCGAGCGGCGCGGCGGGGGGCAATGCGGCGAAGGCGCGCAGGGCGGTGGCGGCGGCGTTATCGCCTGCTGTCTGGTTGAGGGCGCGGGCGGTATCCTCGGTGAGGGGGATGAAATGATAGCCTGAATCGCCGGCGGGGGTTTGGGCGGGCGTGCCGCTGTTGATGACCGCGCCGGTGGAGGGGCCGGCTTGCGGCAGGGCGGCGCAGCCGGTGAGCAGCGCGCCGCCGCCCAGCATGAGCAGCCGCAGGCAATGGCGGCGGGTGGCGGACAGGCTGCTCATTCCGCCGCCTGCCCCGGCGCCATGGCCTCGCCCTGGGTGTAGGCCCAGGCGCAGCCATTGGCCTCCAGATAGACCCGCGCGTTGGTTTGCGTGTTGTAGGCGAGCTGGGGCACGCGCGCGCCCGCGCGGCCGCGCGCGGCGATGCGCCCGGCCAGCTCCGCGTAGTTGCCGATGTCAAAAAACTCGATGAGATCGGGATGGTAGCGCGCGTAGGCGCGGAAGGCGGCGGTGCGCGAGGCGATGACCCGCGTGCCCATTTCCAGCGCGATGGAAATGGGGCCGGAGCTGGACTGCCCGACCTCCACATAGGGGAAAACCGCCGCGTCGCAGAGGGCCATGGCGGCGGCGAATTCGGAATCGGACAGCGCGCCCATGAAGTGGACGCGGGCGCGCAATGTGTCGGGGTGTTCGCTGATGAGCCGCGTGACATCGCCGACCGGGGAGAGGGTGAGGCCGGTTTCACGCAGATGGTCGAGCGGGGTTTGGCCGATGCGCGCGGTTTGCAGGAGTTTGGCGATGTAGGGGTCAATGAGCTGTTCGCGCTTGATGCCCTGCGGGTGCACGCCGCCGAAGATCAGCAGATGATGGTCCTCGGGCAGGAAGTTGAGGGCGCGGATCGCGGTTTCAAAACCCTTATAGGAGGAGAGGAAGCCGAATGTGCCGACCAGCTTCGCGCCGGGGGGCAGGGTTTCAAGCAGGGGGAAATCCGTCCGGCGGGTGCGGTTGCGCAAGGCCCATGCCTCGGTTTGCGGGATGAAGGAAAGCGGGTGGTGGAATACGTTTTTGAGACGGAATATGTCGCGGATCATGCGCATGTCCCGCTTGGCGTGGACGATGACCGAGACGGGCTTGAGCCATTGCAGGCGGCGCAGATAGCCGTGGATGCCGTGGCTCATGATGCGGCTTTTGCCTGACGCGCCGATGGCCTTGAGGGCGGCGATGATCTTGCCCTTGCGCAGCAGCCGGCCGAGAAGTTCGTAGGGCAGATCATCGCCGATGAGGACCGTGTGCATGGTGACGCAAAGCGCCGGGGCGGCGCGGGCCAGGATGCGGAAGCGGCGGATGATGTCACCGCTGGTGCGGCCCAGCGTGCCGTGTTCGAGCTGGATGTTCACGCTGTCATAGTCACGCAGGGAGCGGGCGATTTCGCGGATGTGCTGATCGGCCAGTTTGCGGATTCGCCGGTGGGTGCTCTTGAGCAGGTATTGGTCAAGATCAAAGATATGCAGATCGGCATAGGGGGAAAGTTGTTTCTCGATCGCCCTGGTGTAGCCGGCGATGCCGCACAGCTCGTCATAGGTGCTGACGATGGCGATGCGGGGGCGGGGTTTGGCTTGTCGGTCAGCGGACATCGGGATTCTCCTGCCGCCATGTTCGGGCGGGCGTTTTTTTTCAGGCCAGGACTTCGCTCAACCGATTTTCCCAGGCATGGGATGGGGGCTGCGGCGTTGCGCGCGTGCGGTATGCGCCGTAGCAGATGTCGGATTCTTCGCTGATTTCGCTGATAATGTCGCAGGTGGCGCGCAGATGGTCACGCGCGGAGGCGACTGTTTCCCAGCCGATATCATCAAGCACCAGGATGCCGCCGGGTGCGACCAGGGGCAGCCAGTTCTTCACATCGGCCAGCGCCTGGCCGGGTGCGTGCGATCCGTCAACATGCAGAAGGTCGAAGCGGTAATCGCGCATTGCGTGAAAGGCGCCGCGCGCTTCGTCAGAGGGCAGCTCGATGATTTTCACCAGGCTGGTGAGCCCGCAATCAACCAGGGCGGTGAGGAAGCCGAGCTTGATCTTGTCGAGATCGACCTCGCGCCACCATTGGTCGTTCTCCGGGCTGGTCGCCTGTTCCACCGCCACGCTGTTGCGCCAGGGTTCGACGGCGTAGACCATCGCATCGGGCCGGTTGCGGGCGGCCAGGGCCATGGGGATGAGGGACCGGCCGCCATATACGCCGATCTCGCCGATGCGCCCGCCGCTCATGTTCGAGACGAGATCGGCGAGCCAGAGCGCCTTGCGGGGGGTGCACCAGCCTTCCAGCTGGGGCAGCAGGGCGGTGATGTAGGCCGGCAGATCAGCCTCGGCGGCGGGGGGTGGGGCGATAAGGGAGGATCTGGCCTGCCCGGCGCGCAGGGAGTCGATAATCGCCTCGCGCTCGCGCACCACGGCCTCACGCTCGCGCACCGCGGCTTCGCGCTCGCGCACCACGGCCTGGGTTTCGCGTATCACGGCTTGCTGCTCGGCCAGCATGGCCTGGTACATGCTGGCCTGATGCTCCAGCAGCGCGGTGTTGTTGTTCAGTGTGTCCATGTCCGTTCCGGCGCCGGAGACGAGGCCGATGAGATTGCGCATGGGGGTGTTTCTCTTAAGCTCGGCCATAATTATCCTCCAGGCGCACGATGTCGTCCTCACCGAGATAGGCGCCGGTTTGCACCTCGATGATCGTGAGGGGGATGCGGCCGGGATTTTCCAGGCGGTGGACGCAGCCGGCGGGCAGATAGATGCACTCATTCTCGCCCAGCATGAGGCTGAGGCCATCGCGGGTGACGGCGGCGGTGCCTTCCACCACCACCCAATGCTCGGAACGGTGAAAATGCTTCTGCAACGATAATTGCTGGCCGGGCATGACGACGATGCGCTTCACCTGGAAGCGGCCGCCATTGCTCAGGCTTTCATAAAATCCCCAGGGGCGGGTGTGCTGCCGGGCTGATGCCGGGGCCAGCGGCTCCGCCGGGGCGGCGATGCCGCGCTCAGCCAGGGCGGCATCGCGGCCGAGTTGCTCCACGATGGCGAAACGATCCTTGGCATCGGCTTCCATGCGCAAATCTCCAATGGTTGATATGCGCAGGGTTTAACGGGAAGATATTAATCAACGGCTAATGCGACGGTGGGAAACCGCCATTGGCCATGCGTGGTTAAGAATTGAGGGGTGGGCGGACGGAATATCCGCCCGCCTTTGAAGACATGCAGGTGTGGGCTATTTTTTCTCGATGAGGGCCGCTTCCATCGCGGCGACGGCGGAGAGGTTGGCGATGCCGCGCGCGGTTGCGCTTGGCACGGCGATGTGGAGGGGCTTGTTGAGGCCGAGCAGCATGGGGCCGACGGTGACGCCCTCGGCGATGGCCTTGATGAGGTTGAAGGAGATGTTGGCGGCGTCAATATTCGGGAAGATGACCAGGTTGGCGGCGCCGCTCAGGGTTGAATCGGGCAGCGCCTGGGCGCGGATTTGTTCGACCAGAGCGGCGTCGCCATGCATTTCGCCGTCAATTTCGAGATCGGGGTCCTGCGCGCGGATGAGCGCCAGGGCGGCGCGCATCTTGCGCGCGGAGGGCGAGTTGGAGGCGCCGAAATTGGAGTGCGAGAGCAGCGCCACCTTTGGCGTGATGCCAAAGCGATGCACCACCTGGGCGGCGAGATGGGTCATCTCCGCCAGCTCTTCGGCCGTGGGGTCGGCGTTGACGTGCGTGTCGCAGAAGAAGAGCACGCCGGCTTGCACGATCAGCGCCGTCATCGCGTAGACGCGGGTGGCGCCGGCGCAGCGCGGGATGATCGGCAGGGCGTACTGGAACTGGCGCCACCAGTCGCCCGTGGCGCCGCAGATGGCGGCCTCGGCCTCGCCCAGGGCCAGCAGCATGCCGGCGGCGACGGTGGGGCGCTTGCGCAGGTGCCGCGCCGCCCATTCCGGCGGCACGCCGCGCCGGCCGACGCGTTTTTGATAGTCAGCCAGGACTTTCGTGAAGAGGGGCTTGTCCTGGTCAAAATCGACGATGCGGACATCCTGGCCGGGGCGCATGCGCAGGCCGAGGCTGGCGATTTTGGCGGTGATGACCGGGGTGCGGCCGACCAGGACGGGCTGGGCCAGGCGGTCGTCCAGCACGCTTTGCACCGCGCGCAGGGTGCGCTCGTCCTCGCCCTCGGCATAGACGATGCGCGGGTGCGCCTTGCGGGCGACCTCGATGACCGGGCGCAGGAGCTGGCCGGAGCGGAAGACGAAACGCTCCAGCTCGTGCTGGTAGGCGTCAAAATCCTCGATGGGCTTGCGCGCGACGCCGGCTTCCATCGCCGCGCGGGCGACGGCCGGGGCGATGTGCAGGATCAGCCGCGGGTCAAACGGTTTGGGGATGATGTATTCGGGGCCGAAGGTTGGCGCGGCGCCGCCATAGGCGGCCGCCACGGTCTCGGAGGCTTCCACCCGCGCCAGCTCGGCGATGGCCTCGACCGCCGCCAGCTTCATGCTCTCGGTGATGGCGGTCGCCCGCACATCCAGCGCGCCGCGGAAGATGAAGGGGAAGCAGAGCACGTTGTTGACCTGGTTGGGAAAATCCGAGCGCCCCGTCGCCATGATCGCGTCGGGGCGCGCTTCCATCACCAGTTCGGGCAGGATCTCGGGCTCGGGGTTGGCCAGGGCCAGGATGAGCGGGTTGGGGGCCAGCAGGCTCAGCCATTCCTGCCGCAGCACGCGCGGCGCGGAGAGGCCGAGAAAAATATCCGCCCCGGCCAGGACCTCGTGCAGCACGCGCGCGTCGGTCTGGCGGGCGACGTGTTCGAGCGTGGGGTCGAGATTCGGGCGGCCGATATAGATCACGCCTTCCTTGTCGGTCATCGTGATGTTTTGCGGCCTGGCGCCGAGGGAGAGCAGGATGTTGACGCAGGAGAGCGCCGCGGCGCCAGCGCCGGAGGTGACGATTTTCACCTCGGCGATGTTTTTGCCTTGCAGCGTGATGGCGTTGAGCACCGCCGCGCCGACGATGATGGCGGTGCCGTGCTGATCGTCGTGGAAGACGGGGATCTGCATGCGCGCGCGCAGGGTTTGCTCAATATGGAAGCATTCCGGGGCCTTGATGTCCTCGAGATTGATGCCGCCGAAGCTCGGCTCTAGGGAGGCCACGATTTCGATGAACTTGTCCGGGTTCTGCTCGTTCACCTCGATGTCGAACGAATCGATGCCGGCGAATTTCTTGAACAGGACGGCCTTGCCCTCCATTACCGGCTTGCCGGCCAGGGCGCCGATGTTGCCCAGGCCCAGCACCGCCGTGCCGTTGGTGATGACGCCGACGAGGTTAGCGCGGGAGGTGAGGTCAAACGAGGTGTCGGGGTCGGCGACGATGGCGTCGCACGCCGCGGCCACGCCTGGAGAATAGGCCAGCGAAAGGTCACGCGAGGTTTCCATGCGCTTGGTCGCCGTGATCGCCAGTTTTCCGGGGCGCGGAGAGCGGTGGTATTCTAGCGCGGCCTTGCGTAAATCATCATCCATGACTTTCTCCAATCAAGTTGGCCTGCATACCCAGTTTCAGGCGCCAGCCGAATGTGTCAGACAGCGGGTCTGCCATAACCGTTCGGGGGTTGAGAAGAAAGATGGTGCGGTCGAGAAGACTCGAACTTCCAAGGGGTTTCCCCCACAAGCACCTCAAGCTTGCGCGTCTACCATTTCGCCACGACCGCATCGCACGAAACCGCCCGGCTCTCGCCTGGCGCCCGGAGCCTATAGACCATGGATAAATTGACGGCAACTGTACGGGTGGAATCTGGCCTCACCCCCTATGAAACGGCCATTTCTCTGATGCGCGAGCGGATTGGCGCCATCCGCGAGGGCACGCAGGGCGAGCTTTTATGGTTCGTGGAGCATCCGCCGCTCTATACGGCGGGCACGTCGGCCGCCGAGTCCGGCCTGAAGGACCCGGCCCGATTCCCCACCTACAGCGCCGGGCGCGGCGGGCAGTGGACCTATCATGGCCCCGGCCAGCGGGTGATTTATGCCATGCTGGACCTGAACGAGCCGCATGGGAGCATCCCGGCGCGGGATATACGCTGCTATGTGGCGGGGCTGGAGCGCTGGGTGATCGAGACGCTGCGGGATTTCGGCATAACGGGTGAGACGCGCAAGGGGCGCGTGGGAATCTGGGTGGTGAATGGCGGGCGGGAGGAGAAAATTGGCGCCATCGGCGTACGGGTGAGCCGCTGGGTGAGCTGGCACGGGCTGGCGCTGAACGTGAATCCGGATTTGTCGCATTTTTCCGGCATTATCCCCTGCGGGATCAGCGAATTTGGGGTGACCAGCCTGGCGGCGCTGGGGGTGGATGCGGGGATGGCCGAGGTGGATGCGGCGCTGATCAGGAATTTCGGCAAGGTGTTCGGCGCATGAGGCTCTCGGTGCTTGACCAGTCACCCAACCGCAGTGGTGTTTCGCCGGATGCGACGATTCGGGAATCCCTGGAGCTGGCCAGGGCCTGCGAGGCTTATGGGTATCATCGCTACTGGCTCTCCGAGCACCATGGCTCCGAGGCGGTGGCGGGCAGCGCGCCGGAGATACTCATGGCCGCCATCGCCGCCACCACGGCGCGCATAAGGGTGGGCAGCGCTGGCATCATGCTGCCGCATTATTCGGCCTTCAAGGTGGCTGAGCAGTTCCGGGTGCTGGAGGCCATCGCGCCGGGGCGGATCGACATGGGGGTGGGCCGCGCGCCGGGCACCGATGGGCGCACGGCCATGGCGCTGAATCCCAGCGCGGGCGGCATGGCGGAGAATTTTCCCGCGCAGGTGCGGGATTTATATGCCTGGGCCTCCGGCGGGCCGCTGCCCGAGTCCCACCCCTTTCGCACCGTGCGCGCCGAACCCTCCGGCCCCTACGCCCCGGAGCTGTGGATTCTGGGCAGCTCCAACTACGGCGCGCAGCTGGCGGCGCATTTCGGCCTGCCATATTGCTTCGCCTATTTCTTCTCGGAGGGACAGGGGGCGCAGGAGGCGCTGGATATCTACCGGGAAAACTTCAAACCCTCCGAGCTGCTGACCGCGCCGCACGCGGCCATAACGGTGTGGGCCTTCGCCGCCGATACGCAGGAGACTGCGGATTATTTCTACCAGTCGCGCGCGGTGTTCAGCGTGCTGCGCGACCAGGGCAGGTTCACCGCCCAGCTCTCGCCGGAGGAGGCGGCGGCGTTTCCCTTTACCGAGGAGCAGCGCGCCAGGGCGGCACGGCGCAAGGAGCGGGCCTTTACCGGCACGGCGCCGGATGTGGCGGCGCGGCTGCGCGCGCTGGCGGCCGAGACCGGAATCGCGGAATTGGTGATAACCACCACCGCGTATGATCCGGCGGCGCGGCAGCGCTCCTATGAGTTGCTGGCGCGCGAGATGATGGGCTGAGCGGGGCGCGGGGTTAGCGCCGCATCGCGTCCAGCGCCGCTTGCAGTATGGCGGCGGCGGCGGCTTTGTCGATGATCTCGCCGCGGCGCGCACGGCTCAGGCCGGCCTCTATCATGCGCTCATGCGCGTCAGCGGTGGTGAAACTCTCATCCACCAGGGCCGCGGGCAGGCCGGTGGCCGCGCTCATGGCGTGCGCCCAGTCGCGCGCGGCCTGGGCGCGGGGGCCGAGTTTCTGCTCATCGTCCAGCGGCAGGCCGATGATGAGCCCCCCTGCCCCTTCGCGCACCGCAATCGCCGCCACTTCCGCCGCGTTCTGCTTGAGCTTGGCCCGGCGCAGCGTGGCGTAGGGGCTGGCGATCTGGCGGCCGACATCGGAGAGCGCCACGCCGATGCGCGCGGCGCCGGGGTCCAGCCCGATGAGCCGCGCGCCGGGGGGGAGATGAGCCGTGAGGTCGGTGAGGTTGAAGAGCGCCATGCGCGCGGTTATGGTCCGGCCAGAGTTTAAACCCAAGGGATTATTGATGTCGCTCGATAGCGCAACGGTACGCCGGATTGCGAAACTGGCCAGAATCCGCGTCGATGACGCCGAGGTTGGCGTGCTGCAAACCGAATTGAACGCAATTCTGGGCTATGTGGACCAGTTGAACGAGGTGAACGTGGATGGCGTGGCCCCGCTCTCGGGCGGGGCGCAGATGGCCATGCGCCTGCGCGAGGACACCGTGACCGACGGCGAGCAAGCCGAAAACATCCTGGCCAATGCGCCCGACCGAGTCGGGCCGTTTTTCGCCGTACCGAAAGTTGTGGAATGAGCCTGCTGAACCTGACCATCGCCGAGGCCGCGCGGGCCCTGGGCGCAAAAAAATTCTCCGCCGTGGAGCTGACCGCCGCGCATAACGCCGCCATCGCGGCGCTGAACCCGCGGCTGAACGCGTATATAACCGTGACGCCGGAACTGGCCTTGGCGCAGGCCAAGGCGGCGGATGCGCGCATAGCCGCCGGCAGCGCGGGGCCGCTCACCGGCATTCCGCTGGCGATCAAAGACCTGTTCTGCACCGCCGGGGTGCGCACCACGGCGGCCAGCAAAATTCTGGAGCCTTTCGTGCCGCCCTATGAGAGCACGGTGACGCGCCAGCTGCTGGAGGCGGGGACGGTGTGCCTTGGCAAGGCGAATCTGGATGAATTCGCCATGGGCTCCTCCAACATCACCTCCGGCTATGGCCCGGTGGAGAATCCGTGGAAGCGCAACGGCTCGGAGGCCAGGCTGGTGCCGGGCGGCTCTTCGGGCGGGTCGGCGGCGGCGGTGGCGGCGCGGCTCGCCATGGGCGCCACGGGGACGGATACCGGCGGCTCCATCCGCCAGCCTGCCGCCTTCACCGGGCTGGCGGGCATCAAACCCACCTATGGCCGCTGCTCGCGCTATGGCATCGTCGCCTTCGCCTCCTCGCTCGACCAGGCGGGGCCGATGGCGCGCAGCGTTGAGGATTGCGCCATTTTGCTCGGCGCGATGTCGGGCTTCGATGCGCATGATTCCACCAGCGCGGCGCGCGCGGTGCCGGATTTTGGCGCCGCCATCGCGCGCGGGGTGAAGGGGTTGCGGATTGGCATTCCGGCGGAATACCGCATGGATGGCATGAGCGCCGAAATTGCCGCCTTGTGGGAGCGCGGCGTGGCCTGGCTGCGCGAACAGGGGGCCGAGATCGTCGACATCTCGCTGCCGCACACCAAATACGGCCTGGCGGTGTATTATATCGTCGCGCCGGCGGAGGCGTCATCCAACCTCGCGCGCTATGATGGCGTGCGCTTTGGCGCGCGGGTGGATGGGGAAGACCTGATCGACATGTATGAGCGCACCCGCGCCGCGGGGTTTGGCCCGGAGGTGAAGCGGCGGATCATGATCGGGACGTATGTGCTCTCGCACGGCTATTACGACGCGTATTATTTAAAGGCGCAGAAGGTCCGTAACCTGATTCTGCGCGACTTCAACAACGCCTTTGAGAAAGTGGACGCCATTCTCACGCCCACCGCGCCCTCGGCGGCGTTTGGCCTGGGCGAGAAGATGGATGATCCGGTGACGATGTATCTGAACGACGTATTCACCGTGCCGGCCTCGCTCGCCGGTGTTCCGGCCATGAGCATTCCCGCCGGGCTGAACGCCGAGGGGCTGCCGCTGGGCTTGCAGGTGATCGGCAAGCATTTTGATGAAGAGACGGTCTTCGCGGTTTCGGCGGCGCTGGAGCGCGCGGCCGGATTTACCGCCATGCCAAGCGTGAGGGCGGAATAATGGCTTACAGCCTCGAAGGAAAAACCGGGACCTGGGAGATTGTGTGCGGGCTGGAAATCCACGCGCAGGTCATATCGGAGTCAAAACTCTTCTCCGGCGCCTCGGCCACTTATGGCGGCGCGCCCAATGCGCATGTCAGCTTCGTGGATGCGGGCTTTCCCGGGATGCTGCCGGTCATCAACCGCGAATGCGTGGCCCAGGCGGTGCGCACCGGGCTGGGGCTGAAGGCGCAGATCAACCTCGTCTCGCGCTTTGACCGCAAGAACTATTTTTATGCCGATCTGCCCAATGGCTATCAGATCAGCCAGTTCGAGCAGCCGATCGTGGGCACCGGCGATGTCGAGATCGAGCTGCAGGACGGCACGATCAAGCATATCGGCATCACCCGGCTGCATCTGGAGCAGGATGCGGGTAAATCCATGCATGACCAGCATGTTTCCAAATCGGTGATCGACCTCAACCGCGCCGGCGTGGCGCTGATGGAAATCGTCTCCGAGCCGGACATCCGCTCGCCCGAGGAGGCCGGCGCGTATTTGCG
This sequence comes from Pseudomonadota bacterium, assembly GCA_021808985.1. Lineage (GTDB taxonomy): Bacteria > Pseudomonadota > Alphaproteobacteria > Acetobacterales > Acetobacteraceae > Acidocella. The sequence goes on along the minus strand of JAKBAQ010000001.1, from coordinate 25,183 downwards.
CAAGATCCGGCAGATCCTGCGCTATCTCGGCACGTGCGACGGCAATATGGAGGAAGGCTCCATGCGCGCGGATGTCAACGTCTCGGTGCGCAAGCCGGGCGAGGCGTTCCGCACGCGCTGCGAGATCAAGAATGTCAACTCCGTGCGCTTCGTGATGCATGCGGTGGAGGCGGAGGCACTGCGCCAGATCGAGGTCTGGGAATCGGGCGGCGAGGTGCGCCAGGAGACCCGGCTGTATGATCCCGCGCGCGGTGAGACGCGCTCCATGCGCTCCAAGGAAGACGCGCATGATTACAGGTATTTTCCGGAGCCGGACCTGCTGCCGCTGGTGCTTGAGGAGGCGTTCGTGGCCGGGCTGAAGGCGGAGCTGCCGGAGCTGCCAGATGAGAAGCGCCGGCGCTTCTGCGAGGAGTATGGCATTCCGTTTTATGATGCGGGCGTGCTGGTCGCCGAGCAGGCGACGGCGGATTTTTATGAGAGCGTGGCCAAGGGGCGTGATGCGCGGCTGGCCGCCAACTGGATTTCAGGCGATTTCTTCGCCGCCATGAACCGGACGGGAAGGTCGATCGAGAATCCGCCGGTCTCGGGCGCGGCGCTGGGCGAGCTGATCGACCTGATTGCGGACAAGACCATCAATGGGCGCATCGCCAAGGATGTGTTCGAGGAGATGGTGGAGAGCGGCAAGCCGCCTGGCGCGATTGTGGAGGAAAAGGGGCTGCGGCAGGTGACGGATACCGGCGCAATTGAGGCGGCGGTGGCGCAGGTGCTGGCGGCCAACCCGGACAAGGTGGCTGAGTATAAGGCCGGGAAGGATAAACTGTTCGGCTTCTTCGTGGGCCAGGTGATGAAGGCCATGCAGGGCAAGGGAAACCCCGCCCTGGTGAACGAGGAAGTGAAGAAGCAGCTGGGTTAGGGCGCGCCCGGCGGGGCGGGTTATGAGCGGAAGCTCATCGCCCGGCCCTGCGGTTCGCCCTCCACCGCGCCGTCGCGCATCACGATCTGGCCGCGCACCACGCTGGCAACGGGCCAGCCGGTGCAGGAGACGCCTTCGAAAGGTGTCCAGCCGCATTGGCTGGCGATCCATGATTTTTCGATCTTGCGGGTGGCCCGCAGGTCAACGATGGAGAAATCGGCGTCGTATCCGGCGGCGATGCGGCCCTTGTTGACCGCGCCGTATACCCGCGCGGGGCCGGCGGACATCAGATCTGTGAGGCGCAGCAGGGAGAGACGGCCCTGGGCGACCTGCTCCAGCATCATCGGCAGGAGGGTTTGCACGCCGGTCATGCCGGAGGCGCAGTCCGGCCAGGGTTTTTCCTTCGCCGCCTTGGAGTGGGGGGCATGGTCGGAGGCCAGGGTGTCGACCGTGCCGTCGGCGATGGCGGCCCAGGCGGCGAGGCGGTGGCGCTCGTCACGCACGGGCGGGTTCATCACGCCGTAGGGGCCGAGGCGGTCGTAAATGTCAGGCGCGGACTGGACGAGGTGGTTGAGCAGGACCTCGGTGGTGACGAGGGCGCGATAATCCTTGAGGTAGGCGAATTCCTCCTCGGTGGAGACGTGCAGGATGTGCACGGGGCGGCCTGTCTTGACCGCCAGGGCGGCGACGCGGCGGGTGCCGAGGAAGGCGCATTCCGGGTCGCGCCATTCGGCGTGGCTGGCATAGGGGTCGCCGCAGGTGAAGCGGGATTTGCGCTCGACCAGGCGGTATTCATCCTCGGAGTGGAAGGAAACCCGGCGCCGGCCGCCGCGCAGCACACGCTCGATGCTGGCGTCATCCTCGACCAGGAGGTTGCCAGTGGAGGAGCCGGCGAACACCTTGATGCCGCACACGCCGGGCATGGACTCCATCAGGCCGAGCTGCTCGATATTCTGCTTGTTGGCGCCGACATAAATGCCGACATCGCAATAGGCGCGGCCGGCGATATAGTCGTGCTTGCGCTGGAGGTTCTCGATATCGGTGGCGGCGGGGGTGGTGTTTGGCATGTCAAACACGCAGGTGACGCCGCCCAGCACCGCGCCCAGCGTGCCGGAGCGCATGTCTTCCACGCCGGGGATGCCGCCCATGCCGCCATCGCGGAAATGGACGTGCGGGTCGATCACCCCGGGGAGCACGTGCAGGTGCGATGCGTCAAACACCTGGGCGGCGGGGCCGAGGTTTTTGCCGATGGCGGCGATGTGGCCGGCGCGCACGCCGATATCGGCCTGGACCTCGCCCCAGGGCAGAACCACGGTGCCGTTTCGCAACAGAAGATCCAAACTCATATCAGCCTCACATCCATGGAATCAGCGCGTATCACGGCAGCAGTTTCTGCAGATTTTCAAGCCAGATGCCGAGCACGGCGCGGGGCGAGAAATCTCCGGCGAAGCGCTGGCGCGCCGCCAGCGCGAGTTTTACCCGCAGGCGGGTATTGTGCAAAATCTGGCCGGCGGCGGCGGCCAGGGCGGCGGCATCGCCGGCGGGGACCAGGAGCCCGTCCTCGCCGTCACGCACGATGCTGTGGGGGCCTTCGGCGTCGGTGGCCAGCACCGGGGTTTGGGCGGAGAACGCCTCCAGCACCGCGGCACCCAGCGGGCGCTGGCGGGCCGGGCAGACGAATACGTCAGCCGCCTTCAGGAGGGCGCCAGTGTCGCGCCGGGGGCCGAGCAGGCGCACCCGCTGCTCCAGGCGCAGCTGCGCGATCAGCTTCTCCAGCGCCGGGCGTTCTGGCCCCTCGCCCGCGATGAGGCAGTAGGCTTCAGGCAGATGGGAGAGGGCGTTGATTAATGTGTCAAACCCGCGGCTGCGCTCCAGCGGGCCCAGGCCGAGCAGCAGCGGGGCGGCCTCCGGCACGCCGAGGGCGGCGCGGCGGGCAGGGTCTTCGCGGATGAAATCCTCCACGAAATCAGGCAGGTAGAGCACCTTGGCGGCGGGAAAGCCGGTTTGGACGATATGGTTGACGATGCCCTGGGTGCTGCCCGCCAGGTAGGCGCAATGGCCAAATTCGTTGCGGCCGTAATAGCCGTCGAGCCGGCCCACATTGATCCATGCGCCGCGCGGGAGAAAGGAGGCGGCGCGGGCGGTCCAGGCCAGGGCGACCTGGGCGTTGCGGGCCTGCAAAACCTCGCGCAGGCCGCGCAGGGTTGCGAAATCGAGCATGCCGCCGAATTCAAGAGTCATCGGTGGGAGGGCGCCGGTGCGCAGGCGCAGCTCCAGCCCGGGGTCGGGGCTGATGACCGGGAATACGTGATGGCCGTTATGGGAGAGCAGCAGGGACATACGCTCAAACAAGGCGCTGGGGCCGTTGCCGGCGATGATGTGAGCTATGCGCATAGCAGCCTCCGCGCGGCGGCGGCCACGGTTTCCACCGTCAGGCCCTCCATGGGTGCCTCGCCGGCCGGGCCGGGGGCGATGGCGACGGCGGCGCGCAGCCCGGCGGGGGCGTATTCATCGGCCCGGGAGCGGCCGAACAGGCCCAGGGTGGGCGCGCCGGCGGCGGCGGCGAGATGCATCAGCCCGGAATCGTTGCCGATGAAGATGCGGCAGCGGCGCAGGCAGGCGGCGACTTCTGGCAGGGTGAGGTTGCCGACAAGGTCTATGGCGCCAGGCAAGGCGGCCAGCACGGGGGCGGCCAGGGCACGCTCATGCGCGCCGGGACCGGCGAACACGGCCACCCGGGCATGGGGAATTTGCGCGGCCAGCGACTCATACAACGCCACGAAGCGCTCCGGCGGCCAGATTTTGCCGCCCCAATTGGCGGTTGGGCCGAGGCCGATAACCGGGCCTTCACCCAGCAGGGCGGCGGCTTTGGCGTCGTCGGCCGGGGCGGTCCAGGCCACGGGCAAGGGGGCGGGCGAGAAGCCCATGGCCGCGCCCAGCTGCTCATATCGCCGGCCGGGGCGGCGGCCGCCGCGCAGGATTTTGCGCCGCCCGGCGGCGAGGAAAAAGGAGATGCCGGAGGAGCGAACATCGACCACCTGGCTCCAGAATTTGCCGACCAGACGGGTCCAGAGCCGGAGCCAATGCAGGTCGAAGCCTTCTTTCTCGAAGATGATGAGCTGCTCGAGACCGGGCATTCTGGCGAATATGCCCGCCGCCACCACGCCACACGCAACCGTGATCCGCGCTTGCGGATAGGCCAGGCGCAGCTGCTCCAAAATACCACAGGAGATCACGGCGTCGCCCAGCCGCGAGGAAGTTATAAAAAGGATTCGCATCTGGCCTTGCGTCTAGCACGGCTTGCGGCTTCCGCGCCAAGCGCCCATTTTCAATATCATGAGCTTTCTGGCGAATTTGCCGCAGCGCGGCGTCATATCCCTTACCGGCGCGGACCGAGTCGGCTTTCTCAACGGGCTGGTTTCCAACGATGCCGCCCTCGCCGCCCCCGGACGGGCCGTGTGGGCGGCGCTGCTGACGCCGCAGGGGCGGTATTTGTGCGATTTCTTCATCCATGCCGATGCCGGGGCGCTGCTGCTGGAGGCGCCGCGCGAGGCGCTGGCGGGGCTGCTGGCCAGGCTGCGGCGCTTTAAGCTGCGGGCGGCGGTGGAGTTGGCTGATATATCGGAGCGCTGCCATGTTTATGCCGGCTGGGGCGGGGCGGCGCTGGGCGCGGGCGGCGGGATTTTGAGCGTTGCGCCGGACCCGCGCCTGCCGGAGGCGGGGTTGCGCGTGCTGAGCGAGGCGCCGCTGAGCGCCAATGCCACGGCGGGGGAATATGCGGCGCACCGCATTGCGCTTGGCCTGCCGGACGGGCCGCCGGACCTGGAGGCGGAAAAGACGCTGCTGCTGGAGGCGGGATTCGATGAATTGCACGGAATCGCCTGGAACAAGGGCTGCTATATGGGCCAGGAGCTGACCGCGCGCACCAAATATCGCGGATTGGTGAAGCAGCGGCTTATTCCGGTGCTGTGCGGCGGGGAAGCGCCGGCGCCGGGAACGCCTGTCATGGCCGATGGCGTGGAGGTTGGCAGGGTGGGCTCGCATGCCGGGGGGATGGCGCTGGCCATGCTGCGGGTGGATGCGCTGGGCAAGGCGTTGCTGGCCGGCGCCACCACGCTGCGGCCGATGCCGCCAGGCTGGCTGCGCCTGCCGGCATGAAAAACCGCCGGAGACTGCTCTCCGGCGGCCATGCTTCTGTTACCTTAAGTGACGCGGGATTACTTGACCTGCGTGACGAAGGGCACCGTGGAGGTCAGGCTGGTTGTGTAGTCCAGCGCGGTGGTACCGGCCGGGTAGCCGTTTTTGCTCATGATGTATGACATGACATCGGCATACTCATCATGCGAGAGGCTGCCAGGGGCGCTCACCGGCATCTGCTGGGAGATTTCGGTGAACACGGAGCCAACCGTGTATTTGTTGCCGGGTGCCGCAAAAGTCGGCCCGATCAGCGCGGGGCCCGCCACGCCTTTAAGGTCGGCGCCATGGCACATCGCGCAGCTCTGCGCGAACACCGTGGCGCCGGCGCTTGCCTGCGTCTGGGTGTACAGCGCGGGAGGCGTTGCCGCCATAGCCGCCACGGTTGCCAGCAGCAGACCGGCCGCCGCCAATCCAGTCACTTTAAATGCGTTCATCGGACTACTTTCATAAGCTAGCTGTTCGGAAATTTAAACGCTTGAATTTACACGCTTGCGCAGCCAAGTCAGACAGCGGGCACCGGCATGAACCAGCCAAGGCCCTGCTTTAACAAATGCGGCGCGACATCATTCTGCACCCGTGGCGCCAAAAGCGCAACGAGACCCCTGCTTCAATCCGGGCCGCGCACAGGCTAGAATGGCCCGATGCCCGAGGATGATCTGTTCGCCCCAGCCGCCGCCGAATCGTTGCCAGCACAGGGCCAGCCCCTGGCCGAGCGCCTGCGCCCGCGCGCCCTGGCGGACATTGTGGGGCAGGAACATCTGCTTGGGCCGCAGGGCAGCCTTACCGGAATGCTGGCCCGCGGCTCGCTCGCCTCGCTGATTCTGTGGGGGCCACCAGGGGTTGGCAAGACCACCATCGCGCGGCTGCTGGCCCGCGGCGCGGGCTTGCACTTCACGCAGATATCCGCTGTCTTTTCCGGGGTGGCTGATTTGAAGCGCGTGTTCGACGATGCGCTGAAACTGAAAAAGGCAGGCCGCGCCACGTTTCTTTTCGTTGATGAGATTCACCGCTTCAACCGCGCGCAGCAGGATGCCTTTCTGCCCGTGGTGGAGGCGGGGACCATCGTGCTGGCGGGGGCGACCACGGAAAACCCCTCCTTCGCCCTGAACGGGGCGCTGCTCTCGCGCTGCCAGGTGCTGGTGCTGCGCCGCCTGGACGATGCGGCGATGGAGGCGCTGCTGGCGCGCGCCGAGACCGCGACCGGGCGGGCGCTGCCGCTGACAGCCCAGGCCCGCGCCATGCTGCGCGCCATGGCCGATGGCGACGGGCGCGCCCTGCTGAACATGGCAGAGCAGCTTTTTTCGCTGCCCAGCCATGAAACTTTAACTTTAGATGAAGAGGCGTTGAGCCGCCTGCTCTCTCGCCGGGCGGCACTTTATGACCGGGACAGGGAGGAACATTACAACCTCATCAGCGCGCTGCATAAGTCGATGCGCGGCTCGGACGCCGATGCGGCGCTGTACTGGCTGGCCCGGATGTTCGCCGGCGGGGAGGATCCGCGCTTCATCGCGCGGCGCATTACGCGGTTTGCCTCCGAGGATATCGGCCTCGCCGACCCGCAGGCCCTGGTGCAGGCGCTGGCCGCCTGGGAAGCCTATGAGCGCCTGGGCTCGCCGGAGGGGGAGCTGTGCATCGCCCAGGCCGTGCTTTATCTGGCCACCGCGCCAAAATCGAACGCCGCCTACAAGGCGCTGGGCGCGGCCAGCCGCGCCGCCAGGGAGACCGGCAGCCTGATGCCGCCGCAAAATATTCTCAACGCCCCCACCAAGCTGATGAAAAACCTGGGCTATGGCGAGGGCTACACCTATGACCATGACACCAGCGAGGGGTTTTCGGGCGATAATTACTTTCCCGAGGGGATGGGGCGGCCGGATTTCTACCGGCCCGCGCAGCGCGGGTTTGAGCGGGAAATTACCAAGCGGCTCGCTTATTGGGCGAAACTGCGCGAAGAGGGGGCATGACACTTACTTTTGAAGTTCCCGAGGCTGAGACCAATACCCGCCTGGACCGTTTTTTGCGCCGCAATGTGGAGGGGTTGACGCAGGCGCATATCCAAAAATTCCTGCGGGAGGGGAAAATCCGGGTGAATGGGGCCAAGGCGGAGGCCAATACGCGCCTGGCGCTGGGCGATACCGTGACCGCGCCCAGGATTACCCCGCCGCGGGAGATGCCAAGGCAGCGGCACGTGGTGGCCATGGACCCGCAGATGATACGCGAGCTGGAGGGGATGATCCTCTACCGGGATGAGTCCGTGATCGTGCTCAACAAGCCGGCGGGGCTGGCCAGCCAGGGGGGCAGCGGGATTAGCGTGCATCTGGACGGGATGCTCGACGCCCTGCGCTTTGGGGGCAGCGAGCGGCCCAAGCTCGTGCACCGGCTGGACCGCGACACTTCCGGCGTGCTGCTGCTGGCGCGCGGCGTGAAGCCGGCGAGCAAGCTCGCCACCGCGTTTCGCGGGAGGGATGTGGAAAAAACCTACTGGGCGCTGGTGTGGGGCGTGCCGGATGTGCTGGAGGGGCGCATAGACCTGCCGCTGCTGCGGGTGGAGGTTGGCGGAGTCTCACGCGCGGAGCCGGCCAGCCGCAAGGACCCGGAGGCGCTGAAGGCGGTTACCGCCTACCGGGTGGTGGAATATGCGGGCAGGAAATTCGCCTGGATGGAGCTGCAGCCGCAGACCGGGCGGATGCACCAGCTGCGCGCCCACATGCTGGCGCTGGGCACGCCGATTCTGGGTGATGCGGCTTATGGCCAGGCCTTTGCCGAGGGGTTTGCGCCGCAGCTGCACCTGCACGCGCGCTGCCTGCGCTTTGCCCACCCCGAGGGCGGCACGCTGAGCGTTGAAGCCCCCCTGCCCCCGCATATGCGCGAGAGCTTTGCGCATCTGGGCTTCACCATTCCCGGCACGATGAAGCCAAAGCGCGAGGCTTGAGGTCTTTGCGACGCTTTTCATGAAAAGCGCTCAAAAATCGCGGGAATTTTCAATATCGCCAGCGATATTGGTTGCCTGATCAGAACAGCGTGTGATCGTCCGCCAGTGGTTCGCTTTCCATCTGCAGCACGTCCCAATGTTCGATCATGCGGTTGGATGCGTCGATGCGGAAGATATCGGTGTTGGTGGAGCGCGCGCCGGCGTTGCGGTTAATGCCGGCCATGAAGATGCTGTAATAGACGAAAATCAGGTCGCCCTCGGCGCCCATGAGGTGAATGTCAACCGGGAAATCGCCGCCGGTGGCGGCGATGTATTTTTGAATTTCGGTTTCCATGATCTCCTTGATGCGGGCGTAGCCGCCTGGCATGTCAGGATTGTGCTGGATGTAAGAGGGCGCGTAGAAAACCGGGACCAGCGCGGCGTTGCCTTTGCTCCACATGTCCATGAGCACGCTGGTGAGGATTTTTTTCATCTCCTGGCGGCGGGCCTCGCTCATTGGCAGAGCGGGATCGCCGCCGCCGGTGAAACGGTCCTGGCCGGTTGCCAGATCCTGCGGGATGGGCTGGCGGGAATTCCAGTGTTCGGCGATGCGGCCGGCTGGGTCAAAACGGAAGATGTCAGCGCCGGAGATGGGGATCGCGCCATCGTAGCGCATCTGGGCGAAGATGTGATCGCCATCGGCGATGAGCCGGTGGAGCTGATGCCCAATGCCGCCGCGCGCCGCCAGCCGCCGCAGCAGCGCCGCGCGGCCGGCCGGCAGCACCGGCACGCCGGCGAGCCTGGCGCAGTGCGGCGTGTAGGACTCCGCGACCAGGGGGGCGAGGGAATCCGTATCGCCAATGGCCAGGGCGGCGAAAAATTGCCGTGCCCTGGCCTTGAGCTGTGTTGCTGTTTGCATTTGCGTCTCTCCCGCGGACAAAGCGCCTAACGCGGCTGGAATTGCATCCGCAGCGAGGGGATGGCCCGGAAGGCCAGGATGTTGGCGAACTTCACCTCGTCATCCAGCACCCGCGCGCCGGAAAAATTCGCTGTCAGCGCGGTGAAGAATTCGGTCAGCTGCATTTTGGCCAGGAGATGGCCGATGCAATGGTGAATGCCGGGGCCGAAGGTCAGCGACTGGTCGTTGGGGCGTGAGAGGTCCAGCGCCTCGGGGTTGGCATAGGCGCGCGGGTCGCGGTTGCCGGCGGCGAACATCAGGAAAATCGTGTCGCCTTTGCGGATCTGCTTGCCGTGCCATTCAAAATCATGGGCGACCGCGCGGTTCTGGGCGGTGGACATCGCGGAATAGCGCATCAGCTCCAGCACCGAGGCCATCATCTGTTCGGGGTGGGCGGCCATGTGGGCCCAGGCTTGCGGCGCGCGGGCCAGTTTTTCGATGCCAAGGGTCATTGAGTTCGCGGTCGTGTCATGTCCGGCGATGACGGCCACTTGCAGCACGCCGACGATTTCATCCTCGCTCAGGCCGTCCTTGCCGTCCTTGGCGTGGACCAGGGAGGAAATGAAATCATCCGGGCGGTGGGGGGTCTCACGCCGGTTCTTGATGATGGGCAGGGCCGCCGCGGTGAGCTCGGCGAAGGCGCGGTCAGCCGCGATCACCCATTCGGCGTCAGGGTTGGGGGTGCCAAGACCGACCATCACGTCATTGGCCCAGACGCGCAGGCGGGGATAGAATTCCTCGGGCAGGCCCAGGAGCTTCAAGATCACGTTACCGGGCAGGGCCAGGGCGATGTCGGCGAATTCCACCTCGCCGGGCTGGCGCATTTTGTCCATCAGCCCGGTGATGATGCCCTGGGCGTAGGGGCGCAGCGCCTCCACCACGTTGCGGCTGAACGCCTTGGTGAGCAGGCCGCGCATGCGGGTGTGGTTTGGCGGGTCCATGTTGGTGATGTGGTAGGGGGAGTATTTGATCAGATTCGGCAGTTTTTCGGCCCATTGGGACCGCGGGATCGCCGAAATGGACGCCTGCGCCAGCCGCAGGTTGCTCACCGGCACGCGGCCGTAGAGGGCGTCGGAAATATCCGCATGGCGGGTGATGATCCAGCAGCGGGATTTTTCGTCCCAATGCACGGGGTCGCGCTCGCGCAGCTCATTGAGGAGGGGGAAGAGCCGGTCGCCAAGCTCGCCGGCGTGGCTGAAATCAAAATCATTCGGGGTAACGGCCTGGTCCATCGCAATGCTCCTCCGGTATTATTCAGCGCCCCGGCGCGGGCGCGCCTGGGGGCATTTTCCGGTTTGTACGCTACAACACTTTAGCTGAGGAATAAAGTTAAGCTGCGTACGAATGCAGGGCCGGAGGCCGTGGCGCGGGGACAAAAAAAGCGCCGGGCGGTTTCCCGCGCGGCGCTTTTGGGTGATTTATCCTGGCGGCTTAGCGGCGCAGGTTCAGGCGGGCGATGAGGTCCTGGTAGCGCTTCGCGTTCTTGCGCTTCAGATAGTCCAGCAGCGAGCGGCGCTGACCGACCAGCACGAGCAGGCCGCGGCGGGAATGGAAGTCCTTCGCGTGGCTCTTGAGATGCTCGGTGAGGTTGGAGATGCGCTCGGAAAGCAGGGCGACCTGCACTTCGGGGCTGCCAGTGTCATGTTCGGCGGTGGCGTATTCGGCTATCAGCGCCGTGCGGCGCTCTGGGGTAATCGACATCGTGATATCCTTCACGAAAATTGTTGAATCAAACGCTCCGGCTTCAGCCACCCATCAGAGAGTCGGGCCAGGGCCAGAACGCGCCCCGCCGCCAGCACGCGGACCAGCCCTTCATCAGGGTTGGCGGCATCTGGAATCCGCCCCATCAGGTCAACCAGGTTGAGCGGCTGGCCTTGTGAGAGGGCATGAGCCTCAACAGCCGTCAGGGCCAGTGCCGGGATGTCGTCCAGCGCGGTCTCGAGCGGCCGAATGAGCTCGGCAAGTGCGCTGGGCGTATGCGCCGGATCGAGGAGCGTGTCCATAGGGATGGCCATGTTTTCCAGGAATGGCCCCACGCGCAGGCGCCGCAGCACCACGATGTGCCCCACCGTGCCGCAGGCGCGGGCCAGGTCTCGCGCCAGGGAGCGCATGTAGACGCCCTTGCCGGATTCAACCTCGAAGACGGCGGTGTCGGCATCAGGCCGGCCGATCAGCTCGAAACGGTCCACCTGCGCGGGGCGGGGCGGCAGCTCGGGCGGCGCGCCGGCGCGCGCCAGGTCGTAGGCGCGCTCGCCATCGACCTTGATGGCCGAAAAGGCGGGCGGAATTTGCATGATGGCGCCGCGGAAGGCGGGCAGCGCGGCTTGGATTTGCGCATCGGTGGGGCGGGCGGGGGAGGTTTGCGTCACCGCGCCTTCGGCGTCGTCCGTGTCGCGCGCCTCGCCGAAGCGGATGGTGAAATGGTAGAGCTTGGTGCCGTCCATGACATAGGGCACGGTTTTGGTCGCATTGCCCAGGGCGATGGGCAGGATGCCGGTGGCCAGAGGGTCCAGCGTGCCGCCGTGGCCGGCCTTTTGCGCATCAAGCGCGCGCTTGACCTTGTTCACCGCCTGGGTGCTGGTGATGCCCTGGGGTTTGTCGAGAATCAGCCAGCCGTCGAGCTTACGGCCCCGCTTTTGTTTAGCCATATCAAATCCAATCAAGAATGAAACACGGCTGATAGCGAAAGCGGCGCGCCGCGAAAAGCCACGCGGCGCAAAACATTTATTCATTATTTTTCTATCCAGGGTTGATCCATTAACGCCCCGGAAATCCGGATCTGTTGAAAAAGACGTGTCCGGCGATACGCCCGGCGGCCCTTCATCCGGAGGAATGCCTATATGTCTGAAATCAACACCCATATGTCTGAGATCAACGCATCGAGCCGTTTCACGAAGCTCTCGCCCTCGTACAACCCCGCCTTCACGCAGCCGCTGGCGGCGATGGAGGCGCAGCCCAAGCGGGAGAAATTCATCGGCTTCGCGCATGACGAGGCGAGCGCGCACATGCTGCAGGCGGTGCTCTCGCCGCAATTGCAGGACAATAACCAGATTCATGTGGTGGATTTCCGGGCCAGCCTCGCCATTCTCGCGGCCATGACCACGCCGGAGATCGTGCTGGTGGACCTCTCTGGAGAGGACCAGCCGATTAACGCCGTGATGGAGCTGGCCGAGGTGGTGGAGCCCGGGACGGTGGTGATGGCCATTGGCGAGACCGTGAACGTGAATTTCTACCGGACCGTGACCAAGGGCATGGGGATACGGGAATATCTGCCCAAACCGCTGAACCATGCGACGCTGGAGCAGAATTTCCTGCCCATCATCAGCAACATGAAGCGCAATGGCGGCGCGCGGCGCAGCGGGCGGTTCGTGGTGTTCACCGGCACGCGCGGCGGGGTGGGGACATCGACGGTGGCAACCAACCTTGCCTGGATGATCGGCAACGAGCTGCACCGCCATACCGCGCTGGTGGATGCGGAGCTGCATACCGGGACGATTGCGCTCAACCTCAACCTGAACGCGAATAACGGCCTGGGGACGGCGCTGGCGGTGCCGGAACGGGTGGACCAGCTGCTGCTGGAACGCTCCATGCAGCCGGCGGGGGACAGGCTGCATGTGCTGGCCGGGCAGGAAAGGCTGGACCAAGATTTCGTCTACAAGCCGGGCAGCGGCGGCACGCTGATCAGCGCGCTGCATGCGCGGTATAATTTCGTGGTGATGGATGCGGGCAACCGGCTTTCCGCGTTTTCCCGCGATCTGCTGAACCTGGCGCAGCAGCGCATTATCGTGATGGACCCGAGCATGGTCTCGGTGCGCAACCTGGAGCGGTTGCAGGGCCTGGCCGGGGAGCGGCCGCAAACATCGCGCCCGCTGCTGGTGCTGAACAAGGCGCAGACGCCGGGGGGGCTTGCCCAGAGCTATATGGAGCAGAGCCTGGGCTTGCGCTTTGACGCGGTGATACCGGATCTGCCGCGCGTGGTGCCGAAGGCCAGCCAGTTCGGCACGCCGGCGGCCTCGATCCGCGGGCCGTTCCGCGATGCCATAGCGGGGCTGGCCAGGACGCTGGGCGCCACCTCCTCGGCGGAGATACCCTGAACCCCGGATCAGGCGCCGCTGATTAGGATTTTACGGCGCGTTCAGCTATAAAGGGTGATAGAGTGCGATGCTTCGGGCTGCTCCGCCGCGCGGGGGAACCTGGGGTCATCGCACTCTGGCCTTTTGATATAGAGTAAGATTCTGGAGCATCCGCTTTTATGTCTGAACCGCTGCCGCCGACCGCCGCCGAAACCCAGAGGGACGATGCCTATGACGCTGCTTCCATCAGCGTTTTGAAGGGGCTGGATGCCGTGCGCAAACGCCCGGGCATGTATATCGGCGATACGGATGACGGCTCGGGCCTGCACCATATGGGCTTTGAGATCATCGACAACGCGGTGGACGAGGCCCAGGCGGGGTATGCCAGCCGGGTGGAGGCGATTCTCAACGGCGACGGCTCGATGACCGTGCGCGACAATGGCCGGGGCATTCCGACCGACATCCATGCCGAGGAAGGGATTTCAGCCGCGGAGGTGGTGCTGACCAAGCTGCATGCGGGGGGGAAGTTCAACCAGAATTCCTACAAGGTCTCCGGCGGGTTGCATGGCGTGGGCGCGGCGGTGGTGAACGCGCTCTCCGAATGGATGGAGGTGCGGATCTGGCGCAATGGGGAGGAGCATTTCATCCGCTTCGAGCATGGCGAGACGATGGCGCCGCTGAGGTTGATCGGGGCTTCGGACCATCCCACCGGCACGGAGGTCACTTTCAAGCCGTCGGCCGGGACGTTCACGCATACTGAATTCGACTACGCGGTGTTCGAGCGCCGGTTGCGCGAGCTGGCATTCCTGAATTCTGGGCTTGCCATTATTCTGCGCGACGAGCGGCATGATCCGATTCAGGAGGCCACGTTTCATTACGAGGGCGGCGTGGCGGAGTTCTGCGCCTGGCTGGACCGCGCCAAGACGCCGATGCTGCCTGCGCCCATAACCTCCATCGGCGAGGCGAAGGAAAACGGCATCCGCGTGGAATTCGCGATGACGTGGAATGATTCCTACCATGAGACCATGCTCTGCTTCACCAACAACATCACCCAGCGCGATGGCGGCACGCATCTGGCCGGGTTCCGCGCGGCGCTGACGCGCGTGGTGAGCAAATATGCGCAGGGCCTGGGCAAGAAGGATAATCTGGAATTCTCCGGCGAGGATATGCGCGAGGGCATGACGGCGGTGCTCTCGGTGAAGGTGCCGGATCCGAAATTCTCCTCCCAGACCAAGGATAAATTGATCTCCTCCGAAGTGCAGCCGGTGGTGCAGGCGGCCGTGGCCGATGCGCTGAGCCATTGGTTCGAGACGCATCCCAAAGAGGCGAAAAGCATCGTCGGCAAGGTGATGGACGCCGCCGCCGCGCGCGAGGCCGCGCGGCGCGCGCGCGAGCTGACACGGCGCAAGGGCGTGCTGGATATATCCTCCCTGCCCGGCAAGCTGGCGGACTGCCAGGAGCGCGACCCGGCGAAATCAGAACTGTTTCTCGTCGAGGGTGACAGCGCGGGCGGCTCCGCCAAACAGGGGCGCGACCGTAAATTCCAGGCGATTTTGCCGCTGAAGGGCAAGATCCTCAATGTGGAGCGCGCGCGCTTTGACAAGATGCTCGGCAGCCAGGAGATCGGCACGCTGATTACGGCGCTTGGCACCGGCATCGGCCGGGGCGAGCCGGAACAAGGCGGGTTTGATGAGAGCAAGCTGCGCTACCACCGCATTGTCATCATGACGGACGCGGATGTCGACGGCTCGCATATCCGCACGCTGCTGCTCACGTTTTTCTATCGCCAGATGCCGCAGCTGATCGAGCACGGTTATCTCTACATCGCGCAGCCGCCGCTCTACCGCGCCAAGCGCGGCAATGAGGAGCGGTATTTGAAGGATGATGATGCGCTGGAGCAGTATCTGCTGGAGCGGGCGCTGGGCGAGGCCACCCTCACCGCCGCCGATGGCAGCGTTTATGCCGGTGATGAGCTGCGCGGCGAAATGGCGTGGCTTGGCCAGGTGGTGCACCGCTTCAACGCGCTCTCGCGGCTGCTGCCAATTACGTACCTGGAGCAGATGGCCATTACCGGGTTGCTCGCCACCGACGCGCTGGGCAACCCGGAACGCGACCAGGCCCTGGCGACAAGGCTGAACAGCAACGCCGCCCCCACGGAGCGCGGGTGGATTGTGACGTCTGACGCCGCGGGGGTGACGCTGGGGCGCATGGTGCGCGGGGTGGCCGAACGCTACACGGTGGATGCCGCCGTGCTGCGCACCACGGAGGCGCGCTACCTGGCCGAGCGCGGCGCGCGGCTGGCGCAGCTGTTTGGCACTGACGCCACCTTGAGCATCGACGGGCCGGCGAAGCCGGTGCATGGCCCGGTCGCCCTGTGGGAGACCATGCTGGCCTATGGCCGCAAGGGGCTTGCCATAAACCGCTTTAAGGGCCTGGGCGAGATGAACCCGGACCAGCTATGGAAAACCACGCTGGACCCGCAGGTGCGCCGCCTGTTGCAGGTGAAGATCGCCGATGCGGAGGATACGGACCAGATATTCTCCACGCTGATGGGCGATATCGTGGAGCCGCGGCGGGACTTTATCGTCACCAACGCACTCAAGGTCGCCAATCTGGATACCTGAGGCGGGGGCTTAGCGGCTTTGCCGCAGCCAGCGCCAGGTTTTCCAGAAATAGGCGGGAATGACGATGAGGCCCCAAAGGATGGGCGTGGCGGCGAGGATGCCGGCGGCGCCGAAGCGGCTGGCGGCGAGGAATTTGAGGATGAAGCCGAGCAGGGCGGTGGCCGTGAGCAGGTATACCTGAAATTTCAGCTCGTTGACCGCGTTGAGGAACAGGCCCGAGATGCGCGGCAGGTTGAGGGTGATGATCCAGGCCGCCATGGCCCAGAGGAAGGGCTGGGTTATGTGCAGGTTCTCGTGCATCCACCAGCGCAGCAGGGGCGCGCCGAGGGCCACGATGAACGCCGAGCCGGCGATGGCCAGCGCATTGGTGAGCCAGGTGCCATGCCGCAGGATTTTCTTGAGCCAGGCAAGGTCGCCCTTGGCGGCGGCTTCGACGAATTCGGGCCAGAGCGGCAGGGTGAGGATGTTGAGGAAGCCGATGGCGGTGGTGCAGACGCGTATGGCGATGACCATCTGCGCGGCGGCGGCGGCACCCCGCCAGTGCAGGGTTAGCAGCGTATCAAACGAATAGGCGCTGGAGCCGGCGATGGTGATGGCGAAGAGCAGGCTGCCGCGGGTGAGGGTCTCACGCAGGGCGGGGATGGCGGGAGGCTGGCGGGGGCGCAGCTCTGGATGGCGGATGAGCGCGTGGGTGAGGCTGGCGGCGTTGATGGCGAGCATGGCGGCGTAGACCGCGATGGTCATGACCGTGAGGCCGCCGCCGGCCCAGGCGGCGAGCAGCAGCAGCCCCAATGTGAGGAGGGTTTGCGCGAACTCCCAATAGCCGGCGATGTAGCCCTTGTGTAGGCCGAACCAGATGTCACGCGATATGTTCAGCGGAATGTTGAGCGCCAGGAGGATGAGCGCGGCCAGAAAGGGCGCGGCGGGAAGAGGCAGGCCGGCGAGCCGGAGCGCAGCGCCACCGCCCAGGACCAGCAGCGAGAGGCAAAGACCTATGCAGAGAGCGGCGGTGATGTAGCGGTGCAATGTGGCCCCCTGCCCTGCCGCCCGGGCCTGCGGCAGCAGGCAGAGCAGGGCGCTGCCGAGGCCGAGATCCAGCATGCTGGAGAGCCAGGCCAGGGACGTGGCGGCACCCCAGATGCCGAAGCCCGCCAGGCCGAGCGTGTGCAGCACCAGCGGCAGGGTGATGAGCGTGCTGAGCAGCTGCGCGGCGCGTTGGCCCAGGCCGATGCCGGAGATGAACAAAATTCGGCGGTTGCGCTCATGCTGCATGAGTGGTCTCTTGAGGCATGGCATGCATAATGACCGAGCGGCCGCGCCGCGCCAACTGCGCCTTATGAAACGGCTTGGATTCTCCGCCGCGCTGGCAAGGGAGTTGCGGCGGCGCGAGGTGCCGGTGGTGGTGACGGGCACGGGCGGGTGGCTAGGCCAGGCGGCGCTGGAAATGCTGGAGGGGGCGCTTGGCGAGGATTTCAGCCGGCGGGTGAGCGTGTTCGCGGCCCAGGCGCGCGAGGTGCGGCTGCGATCGGGGCTTGTGGTGCGGGCGCGCGGATTCGCCGAACTGGGGCATGAGCAGGCGCCGCCAGGGCTGGTTTTGCATTTTGCCTTCCTGACGCGCGGGTTTGCGCAGCAGGCGGATTATGTGACCGTGAACCGGCTGATTACGCGGACCATGCGGGAATTTATTGAGCGCAACGGGGCTGCCGGGGTTTTTATTCCGTCCTCGGGGGCGGCGTACAGGGCGCAGCGGGATATTTATGGCGCGCTGAAGCTGGAGGATGAGGCGGTTTTTGGCGGGCTGGCGAAGCGGCTGGGGTTTCCGGCGGTGGTGCCGCGGATTTTCAACCTGGCGGGGCCGTTCATAAACAATGTGAGCCATTATGCGCTGGCCTGCATGATCGCCGATGTGGCGGGAGGCGGGCCGGTGCGGTTGCGGGCGGCGCATCCGGTTTGGCGCTCATACGCGCATGTGGGTGATGTGCTGAGCATCGGGCTGGCGGGGCTGCTGCAGGGGATGACGCTGGAAGGGTTTGATACCGCGGGCGAGGAAGAGGTGGAAATTGGCGCGCTGGCGGCGCGGGTGGCGCGGGTGATGGGCGCGGGGGAGAGGCAGATCGCGCGGCCGGAATGGCGCGAGGGGGCGGCGGATTATTATCTGGGAGATGGGGCGGGATACAGGCGGGCGGCGGCGCTGGCGGGGGTGGGCCTGCGCGGGCTGGATGAGCAGATTGCCGACACGGCGGGGTATCTGGCATCAGTGACATAACGTTTTACCGGTTTGGATATGCCCCCTTGCGGGGGCGTGAGAGGGGGATGGTGTGGGAACAGGCGCCTCAAATGCGTTGCATCAAGGCGATATGGCGCCTCGCGGCAGGGTGAAAAATCTTGACGCGCTTACATCGCTGCGATTTTTTGCCGCATTGTTCGTCGTTGTGACGCATCTGGCAGCTGTTAGCGGGAATCTGGGGGTTGTTGAGCTGATCAGCCAGACCGGCTGGCTTGGGGTTTCTTTCTTTTTCATTTTATCAGGCTTTGTGCTGATGTGGTCATTCGACCAGGGGATCGGCCCGGCCGCCTATGTTCTGCGGCGGCTGACCCGCATTTATCCGCTGCACTTCGTGTGCCTGGTGCTCTCACTTTTGTTTTTTCTGCAAACCGGCAAGGCGCTTGGCGGATATGTGGGGACCGCTCCGGGGACCATTGCGAATTTTCTGCTCATTCACAGCTGGATTCCGGGACATCCGGACATACGGCAGGCATGGAATGGTGTTTCCTGGACGTTATCATGCGAGTTTTTCTTTTATATCATGGCGCCTTTCTGCTTTCCCGCTTTTGCGGGCATTGGCCGGGGAAAATATTTTTTGAGTGTCGCCGCGCTCTGGCTGGGGCTGAGCGGGTTCGTATTGCTTGCCGATTCACGAAACTGGCATGCGGCGCTTGATTTTTATATCTATAATCCGCTGCCGCGCAGCTATGAATTTGTTCTTGGCGCGATTGGCGCGCAATGGGTGAAGGCAGGCTTCCGGTTTCGCTCGACGATATCCGCGCTGGCGGCGATGATGTTGCCGGTTTTATTATATTGCATTGCCGTGCCGGAGCCCTCGCGCAGTGGCGCCCTGATGAATTTGATGTTCATTCCTGGAGCTTTTTTATTGATTGTCGCCACCGCCGGAAATGAGATCGACCGGGGAAAATCCTTTCTGTACCGGAGGGGTTTCGTGCAGTTGGGTGAGGCTTCATTCGCGCTCTACATGACGCATGCGATGCTGCTGGGGCTTTTTTTGATTTTTATTGTGCTGCCGCTCAGGCATCAATTTTATACATCATTGCCGCTGGAGGTTTCACTCAGCGTGATGTTCATTTTGGTGTGCGTTGGTGTTTCAATATTGGTGCACCGGTTTTTTGAGTTTCCCGTGCGCAGGAAGCTGTTGAAAATTCTTGCCGGGAATACGAAGTTTCAGGCGGCTGGCGGGGCAGAGATGGTTGAGGAAAAGGTTTGAGAATTTTCGATTCATACTAAAAAGTGGAGGCTGGAGCGGGTTGGTGGTGGGGATACGGCATGAGTGACGCGTCATTTTATCTGGTTGAAAGACGGCGAGCATCCGCGGCACACGGAAGCACAATGGTGGCATAGAGTCGTTCATTTACGCCAAAACGATCAAGTCTCGCTCTGACTTTCCAACTGATTATGAAAGGCATTTCTACGTTGCGCACGACGAAAAATTTCTTGCCTGAGCGGATTTAAAAAATTTGGATCGAGACGATCAAGCCACCAGAATATTCTGGCATGAGTTGGAAACACAATAATCCGGCGTTTTTGCGAAACAGCCTTAAGAATTTTCTGAACAGCATCAAGCGGCTGCATTATGGGCGTAAACCGGGACGGAGCATATCTCTGCGCTGCTAAAGCCGACTGGATATTACCCGGGCAAACGACACATACATGAACCCCATAGGCCTTGGCTTCGGTTGCCAACGTGCGTGAAAAGCCAACAACGCCAAATTTGCTCGTTATGTATGGAGCGAAAAGAGGATCGACCAGGAAGGTCGCCATGGAGCCCATATTGATAATGGTTCCACTCCGTTGCTTGGCCATAATCTCATAAGCGGCCATGCTGGGAATGATCGTGCCCATCAGGTTCACGGATAATATCTTTTCCCATTCATCCAAAGATGAATGAAGCGCCTCACCGTAAGATGTGATGCCTGCACAATTAACGAGACAGTCCAGGCTCCCAAGGCGATTTTTTATGCCGGCGATTAATGATTTAACCGCATTCTGGTCCGAGACATCAATTTCAGCCGCCTCGGCCCGTTCTCCAATTTCAGAGCTAATGGCTGAAGCATTGGCAAAATTTATATCCGCCACGACCACAAAAGTTCCCCGTGAGGCAAGCTCCCTGGCCATGGCGGCGCCGATGCCCGAGCCGCCGCCTGTTATGAGAGCGACTTTGGGTTTAAATGTGTTTTTCATTGTTTTTTATTCATAAATTTAATCGCTCCTGCTCGATCACCAATGGTCTTTTGGTAACATGAGTAAGAATAACGCCGATATATTCGCCTAGAATGCCGATGAAGAACAGTTGCACCGAGGCGAAGAAGAAGAGGGCGATGAGGATGGGGGCGGTGTTGGCGGGGAAGTGGTTCCAGAAGAGGAGTTTGGCCACCAGGTAGGCCAGGGCGACCAGAAGGCTGACGCCGGAGAGGCAGAAGCCGGCCATGGTGGCCAGGCGCAGCGGCACCTTGGAGTGGCTGGTGATGCCGAGCATCGCCAGGTCGTAGAGGGAGTAGAAATTGTTTTTGGTGATGCCGCGCTCGCGCCTTGGCTGGACGAAGGGGATTTCGGCGCGGGGGTAGCCGAGGTCGGCGATGAGGCCGCGGAAATAGGGGTAGCGGTCGCCGGTGGCGCGGACCTGCTCGACCACTTCGCGGTCATAGAGGCCAAAGCCGGTGAAGTTTTCGATGAGCGGGACTTCGGAGAGGCGGCCGACCAGCCGGTAATATGCACGGCGGACGAGGAACATTAGCGGGTTTTCGTGGCTTTCCGGCTTGATGCCGATGACGACCTTGAAGCCCTCGCGCCAGTGGCGGATGAAGGTTGGGATCATCTCCGGCGGGTCTTGCAGGTCGGTCACCATGGTGATCAGCGCGTCACCGGGGGCGGAGAGGAAACCGTGCAGGCCGGAGCGCAGCACGCCGAAATTGCGGGCATTGACGATGAGCTGCACGCGCTGATCCTGGGCCGCGAGCTGTTTGATTTCGGCGACCGTGGAGTCAGTGGAGGCGTTGTCAATGAAGAGGAGGGTGTAGCGCTGGTCGGGGATGGTGGCGAAGGCGGCGGTGAGGCGCTCATAAAGGGGCAGGATGTTGCCGGATTCGTTGTAGCAGGGGAGGACGGCGCAGATGAGCTTGTCTGACGGCGGGGTCATGCCGCGGGCTCCGGATTTTGCAGGATATGCTCTATCAGCTCGCGCACGGCGCCGTTGCCGCCGGTGCGGGTGAGGCGCAGGGCGGCGGCGGCGAGCACGGGTGGCTGGGCGTTGGCGGGGGCGGCGCTGAGCCCGGCGAGGGCGAGGGCTGGAAGGTCGTTCACGTCATCGCCCATGAAGCAGATGCGCGGGAGCGGGATGCCGGTGTTGGCCGAGAATTCGCGCAGGGCGGCGCCTTTGTCCTTGATGCCCTTGAAGACCTGGGTGATGTGCATTTTGGCGGCGAAACGCTCTACCAGGGGGCTGGCCTCGCCGGAGATGAGGGCGAAGACCAGACCGGCCTGGCGGGCGCGCGAAATGCCCATGACATCGGCGAAGTGGAAGCGCTTCCACTCCTCGCCGTTTGGCCCCCACCAGAAGCCGCCATCGGTGAGGACGCCGTCAACGTCCAGCGCCACGGCGTCCACCAGGGGCATGGTCAGGCGCCTTGGATGCGCGGGCCGTGGACGCGGCGGAGCTTTTCGATGACCGGCTTCTCACGGTCCAGAACGCGCTTGACGCCATCGCCCAGCGCGGTTTCGACCAGGCGGATGTCTCGCACCAGGCGGGTGATGCCGTTGGGCTCCAGGGAGGCGGCATGGTCGCTGCCCCACATGGCGCGGTCCAGCGTGAGGTGACGCTCCACCACGCAGGCGCCGATGGCGGCGGCGGCGACGGAGGAGGGAATGCCGGTCTCATGCCCGGAATAGCCGACCGGGACGGCGAATTGCTGCGCCAGCACGGGGATGACGCGCAGGTTCAGCTCCTCGTAATGCGCCGGGTAGGTGCTGCTGGAGTGCAGGATGATGAGATCCTTCTTGCCCAGGACCTGCACCGCATGGTCGATCTGCTCCAGGCTGCTCATGCCGGTGGAGAGGATGATGGCCTTGCCCTTGGCGCGGGTGTGGCGCAGCAGGTCATCGTCGGTAAGGCTGGCGGAGGCGATTTTATAGGCCGGGGGGTCGAAATGATCGATGAAGTCGACCGAGGCTTCGTCCCAGCAGGAGGCGAACCAGGCGATGTTCTTCTTGGCGCAGTAGGCGTCGATCTCATGATATTCGGCATGGCCGAATTCCAGGCCGCGCTTGAGGTCGCCATTGGTGGGGCCGAAGGGGTTTTCACGCGGGCGGGCGAGTTCCTCGGGGGTGTAGACGACATCGACGGTGCGTTTCTGGAATTTGACGGCATCGCAGCCGGCGGTGACGGCGACGTCGATCAGCTGTTTGGCGATGTCGAGGTCGCCATTATGGTTGATGCCGATTTCGGCGATGACATAGCAGGGATTTCTGCCGCCGACCGCGCGGTTGCCGATTTTGACCTCATTCATGATGCTGCTTCCTGGGGGCTGGGGGTCTGGTCATGCAGCAGTGCCATTGTCACCGGCTGATTACAAGTTGTTCAGGGGTCGTCAGGCGGGGTGAACAGCGCGGCGAGGCGGGCGCCGATGACCATGGTGGCGGCGAAGATGAGCGCGCGGCGGGCGCCATAGCCGAGCAGGACCAGGCCGGGGCCGGGGCAGATGCCGGAAAGACCCCAGCCAAGGCCGAACAATGCCGCGCCGAGGATGAGCCTGGGGGTGGCTTGCTTGTCATCAGCGATGCCGCAGCCGCGCGGCGCGATGTTGCGGCGCCGGGCCAGGGCGAAGGCGGGCGCGGCAACCGCGATGGCGCCGCCCATGACCAGGGCCAGGGAGGGATTCCAGGCGCCGGTGATATCCAGAAAGGCCTTGACGCGGCCGGGGTCGGCCATGCCGGAGAGGACCAGCCCGGCGCCGAGGATGAGGCCGAAGGCGAAGGCGGAAACGATGTGCGTGAGGCGCATCAGCCGTGGCCCAGCAGGTGGCGGGTGACGAACACGGTGAGCCCGGCGACGAGCATGAAGATGCCCGTGGCCAGCATGGAGCGCGGGTTGAGCTGGGCGATGCCGCAAACCCCGTGGCCGCTGGTGCAGCCATTGCCAAGGCGGGTGCCGAAGCCGACCAGCAGGCCCGCCAGCGCCAGCACGGAAAGCGGCTGCCGGCTAAGGGCGGCGGGCAATGCGTAGCCCAGCGGCGCGGCGGCGATGCCCGCCGCCACCAGCCCGAGCAGGAACGCCCATTGCCAAAGCCTGGACTGCCCCCCGGTGGCGCCGGCCATGATGCCGCTGATGCCCGCGATTCGGCCATTTACCAGCAGCAGCCCGGCAGTGGCGATGCCGATGAGCACTCCGCCGGCCAGGGCGTCTTCCAGCACCGCTGGTTCGATTACGATCGACATGCAACCTCTGTTCAGAATCGGTCATCAGCCCTGACGGGGCCTTGCATGGTTGATCCAACGAAAATGGCGTGAGGGCAAGGGCGGAGAGGCTAGTTAATTTTCCAGCTCGGAGTCCCAATAAAGGAAATCGCGCCAGCTCTGGTGCAGGAAATTGGGCGGGAAGCCCCTGCCCCGGTCCTGCAGTTCCCAGCTGGTGGGGCGGCGGGGTTCCTGATGCGGGATCATGTTGCATTCACGCGGCAATTTGCTGCCCTTGCGCAGGTTGCACGGGCCGCAGGCGGTGACGACGTTCTCCCAGCTCGTGCGTCCGCCATGGGCGCGGGGGATTACATGGTCGAAGGTGAGCTCCGGGGCGCCGCGTTTATGGCCGCAATACTGGCAGGTGAAGACGTCACGCAGGAACACGTTGAAGCGGGTGAAGGCCGGGGTGCGCGCGGAGGGGATGAAGTCTCGCAGCGCGATGACGCTGGGCAGGCGCATGGTGAAGCTGGGGCTGTGGACCTCTTTTTCATATTCGGAGAGGACGGAAACACGATCAAGGAAGACCGCGCGCACGGCATCCTGCCAGTTCCAGGTCGACAACGGAAAATAGGATAGCGGACGGAAATCCGCGTTCAAGACGAGAGCGGGAAAATTTGACCCGCCGTCAGGCATTACTGAACCTGTCCCAGAAGGGGACCAGATTTTGGGGAGAAACCGCGAACCCCAGCCAAATATGGTGGTTAGTACGAGTCATAGGGGATTTATGACAAAAGCGGCGGGCAGCCGCAAGACAGGAAAACGTTTGTAAACCACTTGTCACACGCCGGAGCCGCCATGCTTATATCAGCGGAGCCATGAATATCGTCACGCGTTTCGCGCCGAGCCCGACCGGATATCTGCATCTTGGCCACGCATTCTCGGCATGGAGCGCCTGGCGGCGGGCGGATGTTTTTCGGCTGCGGCTTGAGGATATCGACGCCACGCGCTGCCGGGCGGAATTTGCCGCCGGCATTGTGGAGGATCTGCGCTGGCTGGGGCTGGCGTGGGATGGCGAGATTCGCACGCAGTCAGCCCATTTGCCGGAATTTCAGGCGGCGCTTGAGGTTTTGCGCGGGCGGGGGCTGCTCTATCCGTGTTTCTGCACCCGCGCGGAGATTGCCCGCGCGCAGGCCGCGCCGCATGGGGCGGAGGCGGTGTATCCAGGCACCTGCCGGCATTTGAGCGGGGCCGCGCGGGAGGAGAGGATGAACGCCGGGGCGGCTTATGCGTTGCGGCTGGATATGGCGGCGGCGCTACGCCAGGCGGGCGCGCTGCGGTTTTTCGAGGAGGGCAAGGGCTGGATCGAGGCCAGGCCCCTGCCCTTTGGCGATGTGGTGCTGGCGCGCAAGGATACGCCGAGCAGTTATCATCTCTGCGTGGTGCATGACGATGCGCTGCAGGGGATCAGCCATGTGATAAGGGGTGAGGATTTGTTTGAGGCGACGCATGTGCATGTGCTGCTGCAAAGGCTGCTGGGGCTGCCGACGCCGGTTTATGCGCACCACCGTCTGCTGCGCGATGCGCAAGGCAGGCGGCTGGCCAAGCGCGATTTTGCCGCTACGCTGCGCGCCATGCGGGCGGCGGGGGTTCAGCCGCGCGCGATATTGCGGCAATTTGAGGAAGGCGGCGCGGCATGAGGCGTTTTCTGGCCGGTCTGGCATGGTTGGTGGTGTTTGCGCTGCTGGGCGGCCTGGGGATGGCTGTGTTCATCCATGTGATGTTCCCAGGGGTGCATATGCCGGCCTTGATGATGAAACTGGTGGCGC
>JAKBAQ010000054.1 GCA_021808985.1 Pseudomonadota bacterium | reverse complement strand
ATAGGATGCATCATATTGCGATAAAATGGGCAACCGCGCGCCGCGCGCAAATCAGCCCGATATCCCGGCCCCCACCGCCGCGCGCCGCTCTGCGGGCGGGTAGAAGCGCAATATCACCAGCATCAGCCCCATCGCCGGCACCGCCGCGAAGGCGGAGAGGATGAAGAAGGGAATAAACCCCATCGCCGCGGCCATATACCCTGAAAGCCCGCCCACGGTCCGCAGCGCCAGCGGCGCCAGCGATGAGAGCAGCGCGAACTGCGTCGCCGTATGCTCCGGATGGCACAGACCTGACATATAACTCAAAAACGCCGCGTCCGAGACCCCTTCGGCGAATGATTCCAGCGCCGATGTCAGCACCAGCATATGCGGCTCACCCGGAAACAGCCCCAACGCCGGATACATCGCCATCGCCAGCGTCTGGAACAGCCCCGTCACCAGCAGCGCCCGCCCCACGCCCAGCCGCGCCACCAGCACACCGCCAACCGCCGCCCCCGCCAGCGTCGCCGCCAATGAGACCGGCCCGTTCGCCACCGCCACCGCGGCCCGGTTAAAGCCCAGAAACGTGTAGTAGGGCGCCAGCATCACCCCGGCCAGCGCCTCGCCGAGCCGGAACAGAATAATGAACGCCACCACCACCAACGCCCCGCGCCGCGCCATAAATTCCACCAGCGGCTCGCGCACCGCCTGGGCGAAGCGCGCGCCAAACCGCGCCGGCGTCACCTCCCGCTCCACCTGCGGCTCCGCCGCCAGCAGCGTCGCCACCGGCCCCGCCAGCGCCAGCACCGCCATCAGCAAAATCGCCTCATGCCAGCCCACCCGCGCCGAGAGCGCAATCACCCCGGCGCCCGAAATCAGCATCGCCGCGCGATACCCCCACACATAGGCCGCCAGCGCCGCCCCCTGCGCCCGGGGCGCGAACGTCTCGATCCGCCACGCATCGATCAGAATATCCTGGCTCGCTGAAACAAACGCCAGCACCGCCCCAACCCCCAGCATCACGCCCACATGCGCCACCGGGTCGCAAACGCCCAGCGCCGCTATGCACCCCACCAGCGCCGCCTGCACCAGCAGCAGCCAGCCGCGCCGCCGCCCCCAAAACAGCGGCCTCACCTCATCGAACACCGGCGACCATAAAAATTTCAGCGTATAGGCCAGGCCGATATTCGCCGTCAGCCCAATCACCCCCAGCCCCAGATGCGCCGATGCCAGCCACATCCGCAGCGTAAAGCCCGAGAGCGCCAGCGGCAGCCCGGAGGAAAACCCCAGCGCCGTCATAACCGCGAAGGCGCGCGCCGGCGCCCCTTTCATCGCGGCGCCAACCCCCGCCCTGGCCTACAAACCGCCCGGATCGTTGATATTATCCGCCTTGCTGAAGGCGCCATCCACCATGCTGCCCTCATCGCCCGGCTCCATCCCCGCCAGGCATTGCCCCTGCCACTGCAATTGCGAGGTCACCGTCATCGCCCCCGCCGGCGAGCTGATCACCGCCTTCAGCGCCACGCTGCGCGCGCTGGCATAATCCAGCGTCTCATGAATACTCATCGGCTTGCCGCCCTGCGTGCAGCTGCCATCGATCACATATTTCGCCCCCGCGCCCGCAACCGTGACACTGCTGCACGTATTCTCATCGCTGGTGAAGAATTTGGCATCCGTGGAGGGGTCAACACAGCTCACCGTCACCACATTCTGGGCATTCGCCAGCGGCTTGCCATCCGCCCCCAGCACCGTCGTCGTGCTCTGCCACAGCCCCGGCTCCCTGGCCGGCAGGCGCGCCGCCACCGCCGCATGGGCCACGCCGCAACCAATAACCGCCAGCATGGCGGCAGAGTGCATTTTCATTCGCATATCCCCGTTCTAACCAACCCCGGCAAACGCCGCAAACCATAACGCCCGCCCACCCGCCCGGCAAACCGCCCCGGCATTGTTTTCACCGCCAAAAACACCTAAAGGTTGCACGTCCGCACATCTCAACTATCTTGGATTGCCTGTAGCCACCATGACAATCTGGTTCGACGCCGAGGACCTGATCCAGTTTTTCCAGAACGCCTCCCGCCCAACCGGCATCCAGCGCTTCAGCTTTGAAACCTACCGCGCCCTCTGGCGCCAGGCCGGCGCGTCCGGCGCCGTGCGTTTCTGCCGCCGCGCCAAATCCGGCTTCACACCCATTGATTTTCCAGCCCTCGAAGCCGGCATCCTCGCCGCCGCCAACGCCAAAGCCCCCGCCCGCCTCGCATCCGCGCCCCACCCCCGGCGTGATTCCCGCCTCGCCATCGCCGCCCGCCGCCTGCCCTTGCACTACCGTCTGCCCCTCGGCGTCATGGCCCGCGCCGGCCTCGCCGGCCTCGCCGCCAGCCGAGACCTCTGCCGCGCCGTCCTGCATCCGCGCACCGCCCCCGGCAACGGCATCGGCGGCCACCGTTTCGCCCCGCCAGCCCCGCCCATCACCTTCACCGCCGATGACTGGCTGGTAAATCTCGGCGCCTCCTGGGTCTGCCCCTACCCGCCGGCACTTCTCGCCGGCCTGCGCGCCCAGGGCGCGCGCCTCGCCCTCCTCGCGCACGACCTCATCCCAGAGCTCTACCCCGAATGGTCCACCCCCGGCACCGTGCGTGATTTCTCCAATTGGCTGCGCAACATGGTGCCGCACACCAGCCAGATGTTCGCCGTCTCCCGCCACACGGCTGATGACCTCGCCGCCACCCTGCGCCAGCGCGGCACCGCCATCGCCCCGCCGGCCATCCTGCCCACCGGCAGCCACGGCCGCATGCCCCACGCGCCCGGCGCACCTCTGCTGCAAACGCCCTACATCCTCATGGTCGGCACCATCGAGGTCCGCAAAAACCACGCCGGCATGCTCCGCGTCTGGCGCCGCCTGCTCGCCGCCATGCCCCCGGAATCCGTCCCAACCCTCGTCTTCGCCGGCAAAACCGGCTGGCTCACGGCCGACCTTCAGCAGCAGCTCGCCAACGCCAACTGGCTCGGCGGCAAAATCCGCCTCATCGAGAGTCCCAGCGAAACCACCCTCGCCAACCTCTACCAGCATTGCCTGTTCACGCTGTTCCCCTCCTTCTACGAAGGCTGGGGCCTCCCCGTCACCGAGAGCCTCTGCTTCGGCAAAACCGCCGCCATTTCCAACCGCGCCTCCATCCCCGAGGCCGGCCAGTCCTTCTGCGCTTATTTTGACCCTGAAAACCTCACCCAGGCCACCGCCACCATCCGCGCCCTCATTGAAAACCCCGCGCGGCTGGCCCGCCTGGAGCAGCACATCGCCACCAGCTTCACCCCCCCCACCTGGGATGCCACCGCCACCGCCCTGCTCACCCAGCTCCAAACAGCAAAACACCCCCACACGCCGCCGGCGCATGGGGGTGCCGCCTGAAATCCGTCAGCCCGGCGTTATTTCACCGCGACGGTGAAATCCGCCTCCGTCTGCGCGCGAATCTGCTCCACCGTCACATCCGGCGCATGGTCCACCAGCACCAGTGACGGCATCTGCCCCTTATCCACCTCAAACACCGCGATATCGGTGATAATCTTGCTCACCACCCCCAGCCCGGTCAGCGGCAGCGTGCAGCGCTTCAAAATCTTGGCCTCGCCCTTGGCGGTATGCTCCATCAGCACCACCACGCGCGGCACCCCGGCCACCAGGTCCATCGCCCCGCCCATGCCCTTCACCATCTTGCCCGGCACCATCCAGTTCGCCAGATCGCCATTTTCCGCCACCTGCAACGCGCCGAGGATGGAGATATTGATATGCCCGCCCCGGATCATCGCGAAGGAGGCGGCCGAATCAAAAAAGCTGGTGGTGGGCAGCACCGTCACCGTCTGCTTCCCGGCATTTATCAGGTCGGCATCCTCCTCGCCCTCGAAGGGAAACGGCCCCATGCCGAGCATCCCGTTCTCTGACTGCAGCTGGATCGACATCCCCGGCGGAATATGGTTCGCCACCAGCGTCGGAATCCCGATGCCAAGGTTCACATAAAACCCGTCCTGCAACTCCGCCGCCGCCTTGGCGGCCATCTCGTCTCTGGTCCACGGCATATTATTCAGCCCTCTTGCGAACAGTGCGCTGCTCGATCCGCTTTTCCACCTGGTCGAGCTTCACGATACGTTTCACGAAAATTCCCGGCGTGATGATATGGTCCGGATCTATCTCCCCCGGCTCCACCAGCGTCTCCACCTCCGCCACGGTGAACTTCGCGGCCGTCGC
Source organism: Pseudomonadota bacterium (assembly GCA_021808985.1). GTDB lineage: Bacteria > Pseudomonadota > Alphaproteobacteria > Acetobacterales > Acetobacteraceae > Acidocella. Next base: position 8,101 of record JAKBAQ010000054.1, on the reverse strand, counting down.
CATCATCGGGTTAAAATTGCGCGCCGTCTTGCGGTACACCAGGTTCCCCTCGGTATCGCCCTTCCACGCATGCACGATGGCCAGATCCGCGAACAGCCCGGTCTCCATCACATAATGGCGGCCGTTGAATTCGCGCGTCTCCTTGCCCTTGGCCACATCCGTGCCATAGCCCGTGGCGGTGAAGAACGCCGGAATCCCCGCCCCGCCGGCGCGTATCCGCTCCGCCAGCGTCCCCTGCGGGTTGAACTCGATCTCCAGCTCCCCGGCCAGATATTGCCGCGCGAAGGTCGCGTTCTCCCCCACATAGGAGGAGATCATCTTGCGCACCTGCCGCGTCTGCAGCAGCGTGCCCAACCCCACATTATCAATGCCCGCATTGTTGGAAATAATGGTGAGATCCATCACCCCGGATTCCCTGATCGCCCCGATCAGCGCCTCCGGAATCCCGCACAGGCCAAACCCGCCGGCCATGATGGTCATGCCATCCCGCAAATGGCCCGCGAGCGCGGTCCTGGCATCGGGGAACACTTTAGAAACGGCCATGCATCCTCGCTGATTGTCTGGTTATCACGTCGGCCTCCTCATCATCGCCTCGCGGCCGGGCTGTCAAGCCGGGAAGGTATGGCCCATACCTTCCCGCCGCGCCGCGCCGCGCCATCAGCGCTCCAGGCACATGGCAACCCCCATGCCCCCGCCGATGCAAAGCGTCGCCAGCCCCTTGCGCGCATCCCGGCGCCCCATCTCAAAGAGCAGCGTGGTCAAAATCCGCGCCCCCGAGGCGCCAATCGGATGCCCGATGGCAATCGCCCCGCCATTCACATTCACCTTCGCCGGGTCCAGCCCCAGCTCCTTGTTCACCGCCCCGGCCTGCGCCGCGAACGCCTCATTCGCCTCGATCAGGTCCAGCTCCCCAACCTTCCAGCCCGCCCGCGCCAGCGCCTTCTGCGAGGCGGGAATCGGCCCCGACCCCATCAGCGCCGGGTCAACCCCCGCGGTCGCGAAGCTGGCGATGCGCGCCATCGGCGTCAGCCCCCGCTTGGCCGCCTCGGCCGCGCTCATCACCACCAGCGCCGCCGCCCCGTCATTAATGCCCGAGGCATTGCCCGCCGTCACCGTGCCATCCTTGGTGAAGGCCGGCTTCAGCTTCGCCATGCTCTCCGGCGAGGCGTCATGGCGGATATACTCATCCTGCTCCACCACCACCTCGCCCTTGCGCGTGCTCAGCTTCACCGGAACAATCTCATCCTTGAACCTTCCGGCCTTCTGCGCCGCCGAGGCCTTCAGCTGCGAGCCCAGCGCCAGCGCGTCCTGCTCCTCGCGCGTAATCTGCCACGCCCGCGCGACATTCTCGGCCGTCACGCCCATATGGTAGCCATTGAACGCATCCCACAGCCCGTCTTTAATCATCGTATCGACGAACCCGACATCGCCCATCTTCGTCCCCGCCCGCAAATAGGCGGCATGCGCTGAAAGGCTCATGCTCTCCTGCCCGCCCGCGATCACGATGCTGGATTCCCCACTGCTGATCTGCTGCGCCGCCAGCGCCACCGCCCGCAATCCCGAGCCGCACACCTGGTTAATCCCGAACGCCGTCTTGGAATCCGGAATCCCCGCCGCGCGGATCGCCTGGCGCGCCGGGTTCTGCCCCTGCGCCGCGCTCAGCACCTGGCCCAAAATGGCCTCGTCGATATCCTCCGGCGCCAGCCCCGCGCGCGTAATCGCCGCGCCGATCGCGGCAGCCCCCAGAACATGGGCGGGCGTTGCGCCAAAAACACCATTGAAGCTGCCGACAGCGGTCCGCGCGGCGGAAACGATAACGATATCACCCATGACTGTTTTCCCTCTTTCTGTGGTCCCTAACCGTTGCTCAACATAGTCCCTGCAGCCAATCCGCGAAAGGCTGCCACAGCGCCGCCTGCGCGTGCGTCCCCGCGATCATGCCGATATGCCCGGCCCGCGGCTCAATCACCGCCGCCTGCGGCACCAGCGCCGCCAGCGCCCCGGCCGATACCGCGGGCACCAGCCTGTCCCGCTCCGGAATGGCGCAGAAAACCGGCATTTTCAGCCGCGCCGGGTCCACCGTCAGCCCCGCCACCCGCCAGCGCCCCCGCGCGGTCGTGTTCGCGCCATACCAGCCCGCCAGCGCCTCGCGCGCCACCGGCGCGGCCAGCGGCACGCCATCGGCCAGCCAGTCCTCCATCGCCACAAACCGCCGCGCGCGCGCCGAGCCCTTCTGCTGCCCGGCGAAATCCCGGAACTTGTCGCCAACCCCATGCGGGTCCACCATGGCGAACAGCGCGTTCAGCGCATCGATCGGCAGCGTGCTGGAAACCTGCATCACCGCCTCCATCACCGGCATCGCCTCGCTCACCCGCCTGGCGATCCCCGGATCAGCGGCATGAAAATCCCACGGGGTCGCCAGCAGCGCCAGCGCGCTCACCTTCTCCGGCAGGCGCAGCGCCGCCGCCAGGGCCAGCAGCCCGCCCATGCAATACCCCGCCAGCGCCACCGGCCCCGCAATGGCCGCCACCCCCCGCTCCAGCCGCCCGGCAATATAGTCGGTGAGCGAAAACCCCCGCTCCACCTCGCCCGGCCAGCCCCAGTCCAGCAGATACGGATGCACCCCCCGCCCCGCCAGCCAGCGCAGCATCGAGCCGCCCTCCATCAGGTCGAGTATATAAGCCCGGTTGATCAGGCTGGGCACAAACACCACCGCCGGCCCGCTCCCGCCATAATCCAGCAGCCTGGTCTCGCCTTCCTCCCACACCGCCGGCGGGTCGCGCATCTCGCGCACATAAGGGTCAGCCCTGTACGCCGCTATCCCCGCTATCAGCGCCCGGTCGGCCTGCAGCGTCCCCTCCAGCGCCGCCCGCGCCCGCGCCGGGTCCGCCGTCATCATGTCCGCGTTCCATAAAGCGGGCGAGCCGCTGTTCAAGTTCAGCGACGCGGCGGCCAAGCCGCTCGATCTCATCCACGCCAGGCTGAGATGCAGCAGCAACGGGCGCGGCCCCCGCCGGCTCAGCGGCGCCGGCGCTTCCGGCCGCCTGGTCATGGGGCGCGAACTTCAAGGCGGCATTGGCCGACTGCGCCCACAGCGCCACCATCGCCGCCCATGACTCCCGAACCTCCCGGTCGGCGGCCATCGCGGTCAGCTCGCTTTGCCACATGGCCACGAGATCCTGGGCCAAAGTGTCGTCCATGCTGCATTCGACTCCCCGGTCGCCCGCCTGCCCCTCTCCTACCCCGAACAAAAGGAATTCGCCATAACTGAAACACCATGCTAGCCTTGCAGCGCACAATATTCATGTATCTCCGCCAGGGGGCGCAACACCAAGGCGGGATGGGGGATAATCTTTATGAGTGACTCGGCCAACCCGGCTCAACAGCCTGTCGTTGTCAAGAAATACGCCAACCGCCGCCTCTACAACACCGAGAGTTCAAGCTACATCACCCTTGAGAACCTGGCCGAAATGGTCCGCAAGGACCGTGATTTCGTGGTCTATGACGCCAAAACCGGCGAAGACATCACCCGCGGCGTCCTCACCCAGATCATCGTCGAGGAAGAAGGCAAGGGCAACGCCCTGCTGCCCACCAACTTCCTGCGCCAGCTCATCGGCTTTTATGGCGACAATGTGCAAAGCGCCGTGCCGCGCTATCTTGAGCAGGCGATGTCGAGCTTCGCCCGCCAGCAGGAGAATCTGCGCGCCACCATGCAAAAAACCCTCGGTCCCTTCCTGCCCCCCGGCATGGAGGATATGGGCCGCAAGAACATGGAAATGATGGGCCGGGCGATGAACCTCTTCACCCCCTTCCACCGCGAGGACGAGGAAGCCCCCCCTGCCGGCGGCGCGCAGGAATATCAGGAGGAAATCATGAACCTGCGCGGCGAGGTCGAGCGCCTGCAGCAGCAGCTCGCACAGCTGCGCGCCAAGTCCAAAAAGGCGGAATAACGGCGCCCGGCGCGGCCCCGCGCGTTATCTGCCGCCGGGTTCTGGTGGCCCAACCGCCAATAGGCTAGAGTTGCTCCCCATGAGATATATCCCCGCCTTCGCCTCCACCGCCGCCCTCGGTCTTGGTCTCGCCCTGCTGCTCGCCGCCGCGCCGGCCAGCGCCCAAATGGCCCTTGGCGGCGGCGGGCCCGGCGGCGCCCCCGGCGGCGCGCCGCAGCCCCAGGCCCCGGTGCCGGACATCGCCCCCCCCGCCCTGCCCGGCGCCGGCACCCCGGCGCCGCTGGCAACCGCCCCCGTGGCGCAGAAACCCGCCATCGCTGACCCCACGCAGGCCCTCTTCGCCGCCGTCAACAGCGGCGACTATAACGCCGCGCAGGACGCGCTGAGCCGCGGCGCCGACCTCACCGCCAAAAACGCCCTGGGCGAAACCCCGCTTGATCTTTCAATCGCCCTCAACCACTCCAACATCACCTTCCTGCTGCTGGCCACCCGTAATGAGACCGGGGGCGGCAACGGCGCACCCCCCGCCGGCCCGGCCGCCACCACCCCCGCCCCGGCCAGCGCCATCCCCGCCGCGCCGGCGCGCGCAACCCTCACAACAGCCCATGCCAGCGTGCCGGCCGTCGCCATCGTCCCCGGCAACAACCCCGGCACCCCCAACCCCGCCGCCGGCTTCCTCGGTTTCGGCTCCCAAAACTAACCGCCCGGCGCGGATCCAAGAGATTGTTTTGGGGTCGGGCCTTTTTTGTAAAAAAAGGCCCGAATCTTGGGGAGCTTTTTATAAAAAGCTCCCCAAACCCCGCAAAAATTTTTATTAATTTCAATTCTTTATAAGAGAAAACGGTTAAAACAGACTCTAAAAATCCGCGTCCGCGAACTCCATCATCACCGCCGCCCCCGCCTCAATCGCCGCGCGCAGCGCCCCGGTCTGCGGCAACAGCCGCAGCATGTAAAACCGCGCCGTCCCCAGCTTGGCGCGGTAAAACGGCTCCCCCGCCTTCGGCTGCGCGATCTTCGCCATCCGCGCCCACATGAACCCGAGCGCCACCAGTCCGAACAGCCGCAAATACTCCACCGAGGCCGCGCCAATCTCGTCATAATTGCTCATCGCCGCCTCCATCACATGGCCGGTGGCCACCTGCAGGTCCTCCAGCGCCGCCTGCAACGGCGCCACGAACGGCCGCATCTCCTCGCCCCCGTTCGCCTCGATGAACGCGATCACCGGGTCCAGAAACCGCGTCAGCAGCCGCCCGCCATCCTGCGGCAGCTTGCGCCCCACCAGGTCCAGCGCCTGCACCCCGTTAGTGCCCTCATACAGCATCGAAATCCGCGCATCGCGCACATACTGCTCCATGCCATGGTCGCGGATATACCCATGCCCCCCATAGCACTGCATCGCCAGGCTCGCCGCCTCAAACCCCAGGTCGGTGAACAGCGCCTTCACCACCGGCGTCAGCAGCGCGGTAAAATCATCCGCCTCCGCCCGCGCCTCCTCATCGCCCGTGCGCTGCAGCACATCCACCTGCCCCGCCACCCAGCCCGAGAGCGCCCGGCATCCCTCGATATAAGCCCGCATGGTCAGCAGCATCCGCCGCACGTCCGGATGCACCAATATCGGGTCCGCCGGCTTTTCCGGCGCCTTCGCGCCCGTCAGCGCCCGGCCCTGAATCCGCTCGCGCGCATAGGCCACCGCGTTCTGGTAGGCCACCTCCGCCACCCCCAGCCCCTGAATCCCCACCGAGAGCCGTTCCGTGTTCATCATGGTGAACATCGCCCGCAACCCCTTATGCGGCTCGCCCACAATCCACCCCGTCGCCCCGTCGAACGACATCGCGCACGTCGCCGAGGCCTTGATCCCCATCTTGTGCTCTATGGCCGTGCACACCACCGCGTTGCGCGCCCCCAGGCCGCCATCCGCGCCGGGCAGAAACTTCGGCACCACGAAGAGCGAAATCCCCTTCACCCCCGCCGGCGCATCCGGCAGGCGCGCCAGCACCAGATGCACGATATTCTCCGTCAGATCATGCTCCCCGGCGGAGATGAAAATCTTGTTCCCCGTCACCGTATAGGCGCCATCCGCCGCCGGCACCGCCCTGGTGCGCAGCATCCCCAAATCCGTCCCGCAATGCGGCTCCGTCAGGCACATCGTCCCCGACCATTGGCCCGACACCAGCTTCGGCAGATAAAGCTGCCTCAACGCCTCCGCGCCATGATGATACAGCGCCAGATACGCCCCATGCGTCAGCCCCGGATACAGCCCAAACGCCATATTCGCCGCGCACATCATCTCTTCCACCATTGATGACAGCACAACCGGCATCCCCTGCCCGCCAAATTCCGGCGCGCAGGCCATCGCCGTCCACCCCGCGGCGCAAAACCCCTCATACGCCGCCTTAAACCCCTCCGGCGTGCGCACCGCGCCATTTTCCCAGGTGCAGCCTTCCAAATCGCCCTTCTGGTTCAGCGGAAACAACACCTCCCCGGTAAACTGCCCCGCCGCCTCCAGCACGCTGCCCATCAGCTCGGGCGTTAACGCCTCGCACCCCGGCAGCGCCGCCATCTGCGCGCTGTCATGCAGCTCGGTCAGCACAAACCGCATATCCTCAAGCGGCGCCCTGTATCCCGGCATCTCGGTCTCTCCTCAGTTGCGTAACGGCCTGCCCGTATCAATGATGCTTTTAATCCGCGCCAGCGTCTGCCGGGTACGCACCAGCGTCATGAACGCCCGGCGCTCCAGCGCCATCACCTCCGCCTCGCTCAGCGCCGTCTGATAATCCGTCTCCCCGCCGCTCAGCACCTCCGCCAGCGCCCCGGCCACGTTCACATCGTGCTCCGTCGCCACGCCGCGCTTATGCAGCCCCTCCACCGCCATGCGCAGCGCCACCCGCCCGCTCGCCCCGGGCAAATGCAGCTCCGGCGGCGCCGGCGGCTGGTAATCCGTCGCCATCGCCAGCGCCAGCGCCTTCGCATCGCCCAGCAGCCGGTCCCGGTTCATCGTAATCCCGTCGGCGGGGCGCAGAAACTTCATCTCCAGCGCCTCCGCCGCCGAGCGTGACACCCGCGCCATCGAAATCATCTCGAACACCTTCGCCACCGCCGGCATCGGCCCTTTCGGCAGCTGCTTGTCGGCGGCCCAGCGCGTCAGCAGGCGCGTGCAGCCGCCCCATCCCGGCACCAGCCCAACCCCCGCCTCCACCAGCCCTATATAACTCTCCGCATAGGCCCGCACCGCGGCGCAATGCAGCAGCATCTCCGCCCCGCCGCCCAGCGCCATCCCAACCGGCGCCCCCACCACCGGAAACGGCGCATAGCGCATCGCCTGATAAATCCGCTGCCCCTCCCGCATGGAGGTCTCGATCTTCCCCCACATCCGGATGTTCGACCACAAATACACCAGCCCGATATTCGCCCCTTGCGAGAAATTCACCTTCTGCGGCTGTGCCCGCAAATCATCGTCATACAGCACCAGCGCCTTGTAATCCCTCTTCACCAGTTCAAGCGTTTTCTCCAGCAGCCCGAGGCTCTCGCCATCCAGCATGTTGCGCACCGCGCCGCGCAGCGCCGCATGCATCTCAAAGCACAGCACTCCATCGCCCAAATCCCAGACTGACGCGGCCTTCCCCGTCAGCACCGCCGCGCCGCGCCGCTTCACATCCTCCAGCAGCAAAATCCCAGGCGCGCGCCGCACCGGCTGATACCCGCCCGCCCGCGTGAAGCACGCCATCTCCCCGTCATCCCCGCGCTGATAAAACCTGCCATCCCCAAGCGCGCGCAAAATCTCCGGCACCCGCAGCCCCAACGCCTCCAGCCGCGCCGCCACCCACGCCCCGCCCAGCGCGTCGATCAGCTCAAACGGCCCAAACCGCCACGTATAGCCAAGCCGCATCGCGGTATCTATCCCGGCAACATCCTCCCCAATTTCCGGCACCAGCGAGGCCGCATAAGCCAGCACCCGGCCCAGCACGCCCCACGCATATTCCCCATATTTCGTTGATGATTCCAGAAACTTCCGTAAATCGCCGCGCGCCTCGCGCAACAGCCCGTTCTCCACCCGCGCGGCCTCGCGCCACACCAGCCGCCCCGCCGCCGCCGCGCGCAAATCCAGCACGCTCCTCTGCGTCTTCCCATCCGCCCCGCGCGCGCTGCGGTAA
>JAKBAQ010000053.1 GCA_021808985.1 Pseudomonadota bacterium | reverse complement strand
GCCTCATCGGTCAGGATCACATGCGTGCAGCCCGCGCGCACCCCCTCCTCAGCCTCGCGGCGGATGCGCTTGATCGCCCGGCGCAACCCGTCCTCACCGTTGATGACCTTGAACGTGCAATCCACCACGCAGGCATTGCTGCCCATGGTCTTGCGCATCGCCTCGAACTCGGCGGTGGAGAGCACCGGGCTATCAAGCTGGAGCAGGTCGCACTGCTCGGAATCCTCGTCGAGCACGTTGCCCAGGTTGCCCAGCCTGGTCTTGAGCGACATCACGCGCGTCTCGCGCAAGGAGTCGATGGCCGGGTTGGTGACCTGCGAGAAGCTCTGGCGGAAAAAATGGTGCAGGCCGCGATATTTGTCTGAAAGCACGGCCAGCGGCGTGTCATCGCCCATGGAGCCGGTGGCTTCCTGCGCGTCATCCACCATCGGATGCAGCAGCAGCTCCATATCCTCCAGCGTGAATCCCACGGCGAGCTGGCGCCGGCGCAGGGCCTGCGCATCCAGCCGCACCGGCTCTGGCGCGTCCGTCTTCACGATATGGTCGATAACCGTAATCCGCTTCACCCAGGCGCCAAAATCCTGCCTGGCGGCCAGCATGTCCTTGATCTCGGCGTCATGGTAGAATTTCGCGGCGGCCAGATCCACACCAATGGTCTGCCCGGGGCCCACATGCCCCTTCTCCACGATATTATCCTCATCCAGCTTCACCATGCCGGTCTCGGAGCCTACAATCAGCATGTTATGCCGCGTCACCGTATAGCGCAGCGGGCGCAATCCGTTGCGGTCCAGCCCGGCGATGACGAAATTGCCATCCGTGGCGGCCACCGCCGCCGGGCCGTCCCACGGCTCCATCACCACATTGCAGTACAGAAACAGGTCGCGATGCGCCTTGGGCATCGTCGCGTCATTGCTGATCGAGGGCGGGATCATCAGCGTCTTGGCCATCGGCGCATCGCGCCCGGCGCGCACCAGCAGCTCGAACACATTGTCCAGCGCAGCGGTATCAGAGCCGCCAGCCTGCACCACCGGCTTCACATAGTTCAAGAACTCGTCCAGCCCCTCGGCCGCCAGCCGGGTCTCGTGGCTCTGCATCCAGTTGATGTTGCCGGCCACCGTGTTTATCTCGCCATTATGCGCCAGCATGCGGAAGGGCTGCGCCAGCTTCCAGGTCGGGAAGGTGTTGGTGGAATAGCGCTGATGATAGATGGCAAAGCGCGAGACGAAGCGCTGGTCCAGCAGATCGGGGTAGAAATCCGTCAGCGAGGCCGCCAGGAACATGCCTTTATAGATAATCGAGCGGCATGAGAGCGAGCAGAGATACAAATCAGGTATCTGCGCCTCGATCGCCGCCTTCTCGATCTTGCGGCGGATGATATAGAGCTCCCGCTCAAACACATCCTCCGGCACGCCGCGCGCGTTCCAGAGCATGATCTGCTCGATCTCCGGGCGCGTGGCGTTGGCCTTCTCGCCGATGCACTCGACATTGATGGGCACCTGCCGCCAGCCATAAATACGGTAGCCGAAATCCAGAATCTCCGTCTCCACGATCTGGCGGCAGCGCTCCTGCGCGCCAAGGTCGGTCTTGGGCAGAAACACCATGCCGACCGCAATCGGCCCCTCGCGCAGCCCGTCGCCCGAGCGCTGAACCTCGGCGGCGAAAAAATCCTGCGGAATTTCGATATGAATGCCCGCCCCGTCGCCGGTCTTGCCGTCGGCATCCACGGCCCCGCGATGCCAGACAGCCTTCAGCGCATCAATCCCCGCCTGCACGATGTCCCGGCGCTTCTTGCCGTCCAGCGCCGCCACCAGGCCCACCCCGCAATTGTCATGCTCCTGGCCCTGGCTATAGGTTTCCTTTAAAATCTTGGCGTTGGCGGCCCAAGCTGAGAGAAATTCCGCGCCGGTTTCATGGGTCATATGTGTCACTCCGCAGCCTGAGAAAGGCTCTGCGCCTTGAAATACTGATGGATGGAAGCGGCCGCGTCCCGGCCATCGCGGATCGCCCAGACAACCAGCGACGCCCCGCGCACGATATCCCCGGCGGCGAACACGCCGGGCAGGCTGGTCTCGAAGGTTTTCGGGTTGGTCTTCAGCGTGCCCCAGGCCGTGAGCTTGAGGAACGGATCATTGAAGGCGCTTGGCATGTCCTCCGGGTCGAACCCCAGCGCCTTGATCACCATATCCGCCGGCAGGGTGAAGGACGAACCCTCGATCGGCTCGACCGACTGGCGCCCCGATGCATCGGGCAGGCCCAGATGCATCTTCACCGCCCGCACCCCGCTCACCGCGTCATCGCCCAGAAACGCCTCGGGCGCGGCGAGCCAGCTGAAGACCACGCCCTCATCCTCGGCGTTGGAAACCTCGCGCAGCGAGCCCGGCATGTTCTGCTTATCCCGGCGATACAGGCAGGTGACGGATTTGGCATTCTGCCTGATGGCGGTGCGCACGCAGTCCATCGCCGTATCGCCGCCGCCAATCACCACCACATTCTTCCCCGCCGCGTTCAGCCGGCCAGCATCGAACGCCGGCACGTCATCGCCCAGGCTCTTGCGGTTGGAGGTGATGAGATAATCCAGCGCGGGCACAATCCCCGGCAGGCCCGAGCCCGGCGTGGCAATCTCGCGCGCCTTGTAAACGCCGGTCGCCACCAGCACCGCGCCATGCTGCGTGCGCAGCGCCGCGAAGCTGATCTTGCCGCCCACATCCGCGTTCAGCACGAACTTGACTCCGCCCTCCTCCAGCCATTTCCAGCGGCGCAGCACGGTCTCCTTCTCCAGCTTAAAGCCCGGAATGCCATAAATCAGCAGCCCGCCCACGCGGTCATGGCGGTCATAAACCGTAACCTGATACCCGCGCTGGCGCAGCGCCTCGGCGGCGGCCAGCCCCGCGGGCCCGGCGCCGATAATGCCGACCGACTCCCCCAGCTCCTGGCGTGGCCGAATCGGCTTCACCCAGCCCCGCTCAAAGGCGGTATCGGTGATATAGCGCTCCACCGCGCCGATGGTCACCGATTCAAACCCCTTCTCGATGACGCAATTCCCCTCGCACAGCCGGTCCTGCGGGCAAATCCGCCCACAAATCTCGGGAAATGTGTTGGTTGCGGAGGAAAGTTCATACGCCTCCTCAAGCCGTCCCTCGGCAGTGAGCTTCAACCAGTCCGGAATATTGTTGGAGAGCGGGCAATGGACCGAACAAAACGGAATGCCGCACTGGCTGCACCGGCTGGCCTGCGCCTTGGCCGCCTGCACGTCAAAGCGCTTGTAAATTTCCTCAAAATCAGCGCGGCGTTCCACCACCTCGCGCTTTTCCGGCGTCTGCTGGGGCAGATGGGTAAATTGCAGCATACGCTCGGCCATATTTCGGTCCCGCCTCATCAAGCATGGTGACAAGCCGCGCAACCATGGAAGCCCCGCGGCGAATTGACGCAGGTCTTAACCGAGTTTTTGGCGGCATACCAGCATTTTCTTCAACATAAGTCATATAAGCTGACTTATATTCCAGAAAACGCCCAAATTCCTAACGCGTACCCGCCATGATACTCGAATTTTATGTCCGCTTTAACCCCTATTCACATCCCCTTGCGGAACCGCGCCAAATAACCCGGCACGACCATATCCATCGGCGTGGGCACAATGCCGAGGCTCCGCAAATCCGCCGCCCCGTCCGCGACCACATTGTCGTCGCGCAGCAGCCGAACCTGGTCCCTGGTCAGCAGCTTGCCCGGCAGATGCTCCAGAAACATCGCCTGAAAGTTCGCCAGCCCCGGCGGCAGGTCCAGAACCCAGCCCCTCCGGTTGATAATTTTCAACATAAAATCAATCAGTTCCCTGAAACTCCGCACCTGCGGCCCGCCAAGCTCGAACGTCCTCCCCTGGGCGGCGGCGCCAAGCGAGGCGAGCACGGCATCGGCCACGTCACCGGCATAGACCGGCTGAAATTTCGTGGCCCCGCCGGTGATGGGCACCACCCCGAACAGGCTGGCCATGGCGGCGAAGCGGTTGAAGAAATGGTCCTCCGGCCCAAAAATCACCGATGGCCGCAGAATCACCGCGGCGGGAAAAGCCGAGCGCACCGCCGCCTCGCCGGCCGCCTTGCTCTGGGCATAAAGGCTGGCGCTCGCCGCATTCGCGCCAATGGCCGATACATGCACCAGCCGCCGCGCGCCTGAGCTGCCGGCGATCCGCGCGATCCGCCCCGCCCCCTCGGCATGCACGCGGGCAAAATCCCCCTTGCGCCGCTCGGCCAGAATACCGGTGAGGTTGACCACCACCTCCGCCCCCTCGATGGCGCGGGCCACCTGCGCTTCCTCGTGCACCGGCGCGTGCAGCGGCACAATCTGCCCGGGGTCTCCCATGGGGCGCAGCGTCTTCGCCGATTCGGTGTCCCGCACCGCGATTCGCACCATATATCCCTGCCCGGCCAGGCGCTTCACCACATAATGGCCCAGAAACCCGGAGCCGCCGAAAACCGTCGCAATTCTACGTTCCGCCGCCATATCAACCCCCTGTTGCCGCCGTGGCGTTGTAGGCGCGCGCGGCATGCCACTCAAGCCATGGTTGACGGCTCCAATTCCTGGGGCTAAAGCCCCGCCACGGCGTTCCTTCGGGGCCGTGAAATTGGACTGCCCAGGTGGCGAAATGGTAGACGCACTAGCTTCAGGTGCTAGCGATCGCAAGGTCATGGAAGTTCGAGTCTTCTCCTGGGCACCAATTTTTCTCACAACATTATGTCAGCACGGCGGACCCGCGCCCCGCGCTTTGCAAGGTCCCGATGAGCAATATCCAGCTGCATAAGCACGACCTGCCGGCCGGGCTTGGCTTCGGGTCCCTCGTCGCCATTGATACCGAGACCATGGGCCTCGACCCACGGCGTGACCGTCTCTGCCTGGTGCAGCTCTCCTCGGGTGACGGCACCGCCCATCTGGTGCAGATCATCCCCACCCATCTCGGCGGCCAGGGCGCGAACTGCCCCAACCTCAAGGCCCTGCTGGCCGACCCCGCGGTCACCAAGCTGTTCCACTTCGCCCGGTTTGACATCGCGGCGATGCTCAACGGCCTCGGCGTGCTCACCACGCCAGTCATCTGCACCAAGATCGCCTCCAAGCTGGTGCGCACCTACACGGACCGTCACGGCCTCAAAGACCTCTGCCGTGACCTCGCCGGCGTCGAAATCTCCAAACAGCAGCAAACCAGCGACTGGGGCGCCCTCGACCTCACCGCCGAACAGCTGACCTACGCCGCCTCCGATGTCCTGTACCTGCACAAAATCTGGTCCAGGCTGGAACCCCTGCTCCAGCGCGAGGGCCGTGCCGACATCGCCCAGGCCGCCTACGCCTTCCTGCCCACGCTGGCGAAGCTCGACCTGCTCGGCTACGCCGATCCGGATTTGTTCCACCACTGAGACATTCCGGCGTCCCGGCCGCGCCCGGACGCCCCCTCCCCGGCCGCGGCAAATTTATTTACGCCGCGCTCTTGCACCGCTCAGGCTGGTTCTATATCTTTTTTTAATTGCGAATGATTTGCATTTGCAATTTTTGATACGGAGCAGGCCAGGGCATGTTTGTGAGTATGATCATCGTCTTTCGAGAAGCGATGGAGGCCGGGCTGATCGTCGGGATCATCCTGGCGGCCACGGAGGGCGTTACCGGGCGGAGGCGCTGGATCGCCGGGGGGATCGCCGCCGGGCTGGCCGGGGCTAGTTTGGTCGCGGTGTTCGCCAGCCGCCTCTCCAACCTGTTCGAGGGCGCCGGGCAGGAGGTTTTCACCGCCTCCATTCTTTGCTTCGCCGTGGTCATGCTGAGCTGGCACATATTGTTCATGTCCCGCCACGCGCGCGAGATGACACGCGGCATGCGCGAGATGGGCACCGCGGTGCAGCTTGGCGAGCGCTCGCTGGCGGCGCTGGCCGCGGTGGTCGCGGTGGCGGTGCTGCGCGAGGGCACCGAGGTGGTGCTGTTTTTATACGGCATTCTCATCGGTTCGGGCGTTGCGGGGGTGCAGCTGGGGCTTGGCGGCGCGGCCGGGCTGGCGCTGGCGGCCGGGCTCTCTTTTCTGCTCTATCGCGGGCTTGTCGTCATCCCGCTCGCGCGGCTGTTTTCAGTCACCAACGCGCTCATCGCCCTGCTCGCCGCGGGCATGGCCGGACAGGCGGCGGCGCTGCTGAATTCGGTGGATATCCTGCCCTCCTGGGGCCAGCAATTATGGAACACCAGCGGCTTTATCGCCGATAACAGCTTTGCCGGGCGCAGCCTGCATGCGCTGGTGGGCTATTCGGCGCGGCCCTCGGGCATTCAACTGGCGGCCTGGGCGGCCACGCTGGCGCTCCTGCTGGGGGCCGCGCGGCTGATCAGCCGCCTGCCGCCGCCGAAACTGGCGCCCGCCGTGCTGTTGGCCTTCGTGGCGCTGGGGTTCCATCCGGCGCATGCGGACGACCCGCCGCTGGTGGTGTTCAAGAACCACCGCTTCGTGCCGGCCACCGTTAACGTGCCTGCGGGGAAGAAGTTCAAGCTGCATGTGATGAACAGCGACAACACCGCCGATGAGTTCGAGAGCACCGACCTCAACCGCGAGATACTGGTGCCGCCGGGCAGCACCATCACCGTGTTTCTCGGCCCGCTGGACCCGGGAAGCTACAAATTCTTCGGCGATTTCCACCAGGATACCGCGCAGGGCGTGGTGGTGGCGAAGTGAGGCGCTGGCTTCTGGCCGGGCTGGCGGCAACGGCGCTGGCCGCGCCAAAGCTGGCCGCCGCCGACTACCATGTAACCTCGCCTTATGAGATCGACCTGGGGGAGCTGGAGATCGAGACCAATGGCGACGCCGTGTTCGACCAGCGTCAGGACCAGAAGGCCGCCGCCAGCTACACCGCCGAGCTTGGCACCGGGCTCACCCCCTGGTGGCACAGCGAGTTGGAGCTTGGCTTCAACCGCGCCCCCGGCGGCAACCAGCCGGTGCTGCTCACCCAGGCGGTTTCGGAGAACACCATCGAGCTGAGCTCCCCCGGCGAGGATTTCGCAGATTGGGGGTTCTATTTCGAGTATGGCCAGTACACCGCAACCGGCCGCCATGCGGGCGCCAACGAGGTGACATTCGGCCCCCTGATCGCCAAGGACATCGGCCACACCACCGAGACGGTGAATTTATACCTGACCCGCCAGTTCGGGCCGGACCAGAGCGCGCAGGGGCTGGATTTCAGCTACGCGCTGCAAAGCCGGTGGAACCTCTGGACCCCGCTCTCCCCGGCCGTCGAGGTGTATGGCGATACCGGCGTGGTGGGCAACAGCCCGCGCGTCTCGCGCCAGCAACTTCTGGTTGGGCCGGTAGCCATGGGGCTGATGCGGCTGAGCGCGCTGGGACTCGGCGATGCGGGCCAGGTTAAATACGAGCTGGGGTGGCTGTTCGGCGCAACGCCCGCCAGCCCGCGCGGCGTTTTGCGCTGGCGGCTGGAGCTGGAAATTCCGTTCTGAGGCTGGATTTGTTCCAGCGCGCAAACGCGCCGTTACCCTGCGTTGCCAATACATCAGTTGACCGGCGCAGCCGCCCTGTTCATACCGCATCCCATGTCTGACGATCTCCATGATGATCTTGCCATCGCGAGAGATGTTCTTACGACCGAAGCTGCGGCGCTAAGCGCCCTGGGCGCCGGCCTCGGGGAAGATTTTCGCGCCGCTGTCAATCAACTCATTGCCATTCCCGGCCGCGTCGTGGTCACCGGCATGGGCAAATCCGGCCATGTGGCGCGCAAAATCGCCGCCACCCTGGCCTCCACCGGCACGCCCGCGCTGTTCGTGCACCCGGCCGAGGCCGCGCATGGCGACCTTGGCATGATCATCGCCGGCGACGCGGTCATCGCCCTCTCCAACTCCGGCGAGGCGAGCGAGCTGGCCGCCATCGTGGCCCATGCCAGCCGCATCGGCCTGCCCCTCATCGGCATCACCTCGGTGGCGTCCAGCACGCTGGGCACGGCCGCCACCATCGCGCTCATCCTGCCCCCCGCGCCCGAGGCCGGGCCAATCGGCCTGGCGCCGACCACCAGCACCACCATGCAAATCGCCCTGGGCGACGCCCTGGCCGTGGTGCTGCTCGCCCGTCGCGGCTTCTCCGCGCGTGACTTCAGAGACATCCACCCCGGCGGCAAGCTCGGCGCGCGCCTCAAGCGCGTGCGCGACCTCATGCACAAAGACAGCGAACTCCCCCTGGTCGCCCCCGGCACAACCATGGACCGCGCCCTGATCACCATGACCGCGAAACGCTTCGGCGCGCTCGGCGTGGTGGATGGCGCGGGCAAGCTGCTCGGCGTGGTAACCGATGGCGATCTGCGCCGCGCCATGGGGCCAGACCTGCTCGCCCGTAATGTCGAGGACATCATGAACACCACCCCGCGCACCATCGGCCCCGAGGCCCTGGCCGAAGAAGCCCTGCGCGGCATGAACAGCGAATCCCGCCCCGTTACCGCCTTATTTGTGGTGGATGAAGCGCGGATGGTTAAAGGCATCCTGCACATCCACGATCTTTTGCGCGCGGGCCTGGCATGAGCCGGATCACCCGCGAGCACCTGCTCGACGGCCTGCGCCGGCACGATGCCGGCCAGTTCGCCAGCATCACCCGCCGCAGCCTGGCGGTAACGCGGCTTAAAAAGCTCCTGCCCGCCGCCGCGGTGCTGCTGCTGCTGGCGCTGGCCCTGGCCCCCTCCTGGCGCGCCGGGCCCGATGCCAACCGCGTGAGCTACCACATGCAGGCCACCACGCCGCAGAGCGCCACCTCGCACATGCAGGGCGCGCAATATCGCGGCACCGACGATCAGGGCCAGCCCTTCAACCTCACCGCCAGCAGCGCCGACGAGCAGGGCGACGGCAACGTCTCGCTAAAATCCCCCTCCGGTGACCTCACCCTCAAATCCGGCGCCTGGCTGCTGCTCAAATCCGATACCGGCATGTACCACCAGAAAACCGACATCCTCGGTCTCACCGGCA
Source organism: Pseudomonadota bacterium (assembly GCA_021808985.1). Classification (GTDB taxonomy): domain Bacteria; phylum Pseudomonadota; class Alphaproteobacteria; order Acetobacterales; family Acetobacteraceae; genus Acidocella. The sequence goes on along the minus strand of JAKBAQ010000053.1, from coordinate 3,415 downwards.
ATGTCATGCTCTACCGTAATGACGGCACGACCATGACCCTCCAGCACATGAAAATTGACCTGCACGCAGGCAGCGCCAGCAGCACCAACCCGGTGCAGGTGCAGGGCCCCTTCGGCACGCTCACCGCCGCCAACGGCTTCGCGCTCACCAATCACGGCAGCGACATAACCTTCAACGGTCCAGCGTCGATGACGCTGACACAGGCGCAATAATGACCCCACGCTCCCTCGCCGCCGGCCTGCTTCTGGGCGCGGCGCTGGCCCAGCCCGCGGGCGCGCAAAGCCTCAATCTCGGCGGCGCGCCGGGCGCGGCACCCGTGCCCATCCAAATCACCGCCTCCCAGGGCATCCAGTGGCAGCAGGAGAACCAGCTCGTCATCGCCACCGGCGACGCCAAGGCCGTGCGCGGCGATGTCACCATCACCGCCGACCGGCTGATCGCCCACTACCGCAAAAAAACCACCCCCGCCGCCAGCGCCGCCGCGACTGACATCCTCAACCAAGGCGGCACCTCGCTTTATGAGCTTGAGGCGAGCGGCCATGTCCACATCTACACCGCCACTGACAATGCCTGGGCCGACCACGCGGTCTACAGCATGGACGATGCCGTCCTCGTGCTCACCGGCCGGCACCTGAAGCTGACCACCCCGCAAGACACCATCACCGCCCGCGATTCGATCGAATATTACGCCGCCAAGCGCCAGGCCGTGGCGCGCGGCAACGCGCTGATCGTCTCCAGCGACGGCCGTTCCATCGCCGCCGACACGCTGATCGGCGACCTCGCCGCGCCATCCGCCCCCACCACCCCCGCGCCATCGGGCGCCGGCGCCCTGGCCCAGGCCGGGCAGCTGCGCAAGGTCGAGGCAATCGGCCATGTGGTCATCCGCGCCAAGGGCGACACCGTCACCGGCGACACCGGCGTCTACCTGCCCCAGCAAGGCCGCGCGCGCCTCGGCGGCGATGTCCACATCATCCAGGGCCCCAACGAGATGAGCGGCAGCGACGCGCTGCTCGACACCAAAACCGGCATCGCCACCCTCCTGGCCGGCCCCGGCGGCCAGGTCGCCGGCATCATCACACCCAGCTCGGCAACCCAGAAATGAGCAGCCCAACCCCCGACCATGGCGGGCTCGCCGCCACCGGCATCGGCAAGCGTTTCAAAAAACGCCCGGTGGTGCGCAACGTCTCCATCTCGGTCAAGCGCGGCGAGGCGGTGGGCCTGCTCGGCCCCAACGGCGCCGGCAAAACCACGACCTTCTACATGATCGTCGGGCTGATCGCGCCCGACAGCGGCGCCATCACGCTGGACGGCGCCGAAATCTCAAACCTGCCAATGTACCGCCGCGCCCGCATGGGCATCGGCTACCTGCCGCAGGAGGCCAGCATTTTCCGCGGCCTCAACGTGGAGCAGAACATCATGGCGGCGCTGGAGGTGGTGGAGCCCGACCGTGGCCAGCGCGAGGCCCTGCTGAACGAGCTGCTGGCCGAATTCGGCATCACCCACCTGCGCCGCACCCCGGCACTGGCACTCTCCGGCGGTGAGCGCCGGCGCGTGGAAATCGCCCGCGCCCTGGCCACCGCCCCCAACTACATCCTGCTCGACGAACCGCTCGCCGGCATCGACCCCATCGCCGTCGGCGAAATCCGCGATCTGGTCTCCCACCTCAAGCATCGCGGCCTCGGCGTCCTCATCACCGACCACAACGTCCGTGAAACCCTGGAAATCATTGACCGCGCCTACATCCTCTATGACGGCGAAGTCCTGATGGAAGGCAAGCCCGAGGCCGTGGTCGCCCATCAGGACGTGCGGCGCGTCTATCTCGGCGAAAAATTCAGCCTCTGAGCTCCTCGGCCCCTTAAAGCTTGCGCCCGCCCCGCGCGCCTGTTTCAATCGCCGCGCGCACAAAACCAAGCAAAAGAGAGGAATCCGCATGGTCCGCCAAATCCCGTTGAGCGAGGTCGCCAGCCTCGCCGGCCAGGAGCTGGGCGTCTCCGCCTGGCATCAGGTGACACAATCGCAAATCAACCAGTTCGCCGACGCCACCGGCGATTTTGAATGGCTCCATGTCGATGTCGCGCGCGCCACGCGCGAGATGGGCGGCACCGTCGCGCATGGTTTTCTCACCCTCTCGCTGCTGCCCGCCTTATGGGGGCAGATCGCCCGCGTCACCGGCTATAGCGGCGGCTACAGCTACGGGCTGGACCGCGTCCGCTTCACCTCCCCGGTGAAGGAAGGTGCGCGCGTCCGCCTGCGCGTCACCCTGCTGCCCCCCAAGGAGAAGCAGAACGGCACCCTCGTCGGCATCAACTGCGTGGTCGAGGTCGAAGGCCAGGAACGCCCCGCGCTGATCGCCGACTGGTACGAGCTTTTCTTCCCTTAAGAGTCTGTCTTAAGCGTTTTATCTTATAACAAATTGAAATTATTAAAAATTTTTGCGGGGTTTGGGGAGCTTTTCATAAAAAGCTCCCCAAGATTCTGGCCCTTTTTTGCAAAAAAGGGCCAGACCCCAAAAAACTTTTGAAAATTATCCCGAGGGTATTTTGCAGAGACGTTTAAAACAATCTCTAAAACCGCCCCGAAATCGCGATCGACCCGTACTGGAACGCCGGGGCCGAATGGTGGAATTGCGGGGTTTCGAAAACCTCTGTGGCCGAGATTCGCATGCCATAGAGGATCATGGCGGCGCCAACCTCCGCCTCGCCCTGCAGCGGTATCAGCGCCACATGCCGGCTGGACCTGAAATCATTGCCCTGGATGAAAATATCATGCCCAACCAGCCGGGCATCCGCCCCGGCGAACACATACCACACCAGCGGCCGCGTCGGCGTATAGGCGTCCGTGCCATTCAGCCCGTTGCCCAGCAGCGAGGGGCCGAAATCCGAATCCAGCCCCTGGCCGATCCGCACCAGGCCACCAGCCTGGGCATAAATCTCCGTATTGCCCGCCTGGCCCGAGACCTGCGGCAAAACCTGCAAGCCGAGCGCCCCGCCGCACAGGCTGGCGATATTCTGGCGCCAGATGCGGCTGGCGAATAAATTCAGCGTCGGTTCGTCATGCAGCTGGTAGCGCCAGCCCCGGTTGGGCGTCTGGCCTATCAGCTCATGGAACCCGTTCTGCACCGACTGCCCAAGCGCCGCCGGCCCCACCACGCCAAGGCTCAGCCCCGCCACGCTGCGCATCGTCGTGGTGTCCTGTATCAGGCTGGTGCTTAACGCCAGCTGGGCGGAATACGGCATGTCGCGCGGGTTGGGGTTATAGAGCTGCGTATTGGTGGGCGTGAAAATCACCTGCCCCAGGCTGAACTCCAGCCGCTGCGTGCCGCCGCCAAAAACATCCCCGCCAAACCGGCTGATGAAATCCGGCAACACCCCCGTCGGGGTCACATACCCAATCCGCTCGCCGGAGGTGTATAATT
>JAKBAQ010000052.1 GCA_021808985.1 Pseudomonadota bacterium | reverse complement strand
AGCGGCGCCACCGCCTCAAACGCCGCCATGGCCCCCAGCGCCAGCATGGGCAGCTCCGGCGCCGAGAGCCGCCCCGCCCGCACCGCCGGAATCGCCACGGCCACCACCAGCAACAGCGTGAAGTTCGCCAGCAGCCCCGCGGCGGCTCCGCCAAATCCGCCAATCCGCGCCATCTGCGCCTGCCGTCCAATCAGGCGCGCGTTCAGCCCCGCCACGCGCTCCCGCAGCGCGGGCGCGGCATTGTAGCTCAGCAATTCGCCCATACCCTGCACCGCATCAACCATTTCAGCGCGCAAATCCGCATTCAGCCGTGTAATCTCATCTCCCGCGCCCGCCCCGCGCCACTGCGTCAGCCAGGGCAGCGCGCCGCCGGTCAGCACCAGCCCCGCCAGCAGCACCAATGCCGCCGGCCAGGAGAACACGCCAAAAAACGCCACCATCGCCACCCCCGCCGCACAGGCCACGGCAAACGGCAAAAACACACGCAGATAGAACATGTTCAGCGTGTCGATATCGGCGACAATGCGCGAGAGCAGGTCGCTCGCCCGGTAGCCCTGCAGCACCGCCGGCGCCAAGGGCTCCAGCCTTGTGTAGAACCACACCCGCAACCGCGCGATCAACCGGAAGGTCGCATCATGCGTCACCAGCCGTTCCACATAGCGCGATATCACCCGGATGGTCGCGAAAAACCTGACCCCGGCCGCCGGGCTGAAGAAATTAAACGCATTCTGCGCGGCATAGCCGGCAAGCCCGGTCACGGCCGCCGCCGCCAAAAACCAGCCGGAGAGCATCAGCAACCCAAAATTCGCCAGCACGGTCACGCAGGCCAGGGCGACGCCGCCAAACACCCAGCCCCGCGACGGCCAGAACAGCCGCAGCAGGCGGATCAAATCGCGCATGCAATCTCCTCCGCCTCTTCATGCCCCGCCCGCCACAGCGCGGCATAAAGCCCCCCGCTGGCGCGCAATTGCGCCGGCGCGCCGCACTCAGCCACCCGGCCCGCCCGCAGCACCACGACATTATCCGCCCGCTCAGCCATGGCCAGGCGATGCGCGATCATGATCACCGTGCGCCCGGCCGCCAGATCCATGATCGCATCCAGCACCAGTCCCTCGCTCTCCATGTCCAGATTGGCCGTGGCCTCATCCAGAATCAGCAGCTTCGGGTCCTTCAAAAACGCCCGCGCCAGGGCAATGCGCTGTATCTGCCCGCCGGAGAGCCCCTGCCCCAGATCCCCGATCACGGTCTCAAACCCCTTTGGCATCGCCTCGATGAAATCCAACGCCCTGGCCTTGCGCGCGGCATCGCGCAGGGCCGCGGCATCCGCATCGGGCCGCCCCAGCCGCAAATTGGCGGCGATGGTGCCATGAAACAGCCGTGGATTCTGCGGCACCCAGGCCAAATTCTCCCACCAGCCCTCCGCCGCCACGCCCGCCAACTCCACCGCGCCGTTAATCCGCACCCGCCCCGCCTGCGGCTGCACAAACCCCAGCAGCACCCGCGCCAGCGTGGTCTTGCCCGCCCCGCTCGGCCCAACCACCGCGGTAATCCTGCCCGCCGGAAACACGCAGCTCAGCCCGTCGAGCACCGTCTCCCCATCCGCATAGGAAAATTGCAGATTCTCGCACGAAATCGTCAACCCGCCCGGCATGGCCGGCGCCGCGCCCACCGCCGGGGCGGGCAGCGGCGCATCCAGCACCTCAAAAATCCGCCGCGCCGCCGCAATCGCCGTCATGCGCGCATGGTAGTGCGTGGCCAGCCCGCGCAACGGCAAAAAATATTCCGGCGCCAGCAACAGCACCAAAAACGCCGGATAAAAATCAATCCGCGCATGCAACAGCCGCACGCCGAAAATCACCGCCACCAGCGCAATCGCCAGGCTGGCGAAAAACTCCAGCGCCGCCGAGGTGAGAAACGCAACCCGCACCCCCGCCATCGTCGTCTTGCGGTAATCATCCGAAATGCGCGTCACAATCTCGATCTCATCGCGCGCCCGGCCGAACAGCTTCAGCGTCGTGATCCCCTGCAACATGTCCAGAAAATGCGAACTCATCAGCAGCAGCTTCTGCCATTGCCGCTGGTTGGTCGCCTCCGCCCGGTAGCCGATGAAAACCATGAACACCGGGATCAGCGGCCCCGTGATCAGCAAAATCAAACCGCTGATCCAGTCCAGCGGAAACACCAGCGCCAGAATGGCCAGCGGCACCGCCACCACCAGCGCCATTTGCGGCACATAGCGCGCAAAATACGGCTCCAGCGCCTCCACCCCCTCGATCATCACACCCGCCAGATCGGCGCTGTTCTCCCCCGCCGCCGGCACCGGGCCGCGCCGCAGAACATGGCCCAGCAGTTCCTGGCGCAGATATGTCTTAATCTCTCCGGCGGCCCTGAAGGCAATGACCTCGCCGGCGTAAGACAGCCCGGCCCGCAGCAGAAACAACCCCGCGACACCCCACAGCAGCGGCGCCACCATGCCCAGCGTCTCATGCCTGAACGCGGCGTCATTGATCACCCGCGCCAGCAATACCGCCTGCGCGATAACCAGCAGCGCCGCCGCCACCCCCACCCCGATGCTGGCATACAGCGCCCCGCGCGTGCGCCGCCCCTCAGCCATCAACCGGGGATCGATCCGCGCGCTCACAGAGCGGACCGGCACAGCCAAGCGGCGCACATCATTCTCATGGCCCCTCTTAACCCGGATGCACCGCCAAGACCAACCTAACCCCCCGGCGGCGGCAGGTTCAACGGCGCGCCCCCGGCATTTTCCGCCGCCCCGCGCAGCGCCTCCGGCAACGCCTCATAAAGCGCCGCCTCAAAATCCGGATCAATGAACCGCGCGCCATCCCACACCATGGCAACCCTGCCGAATTGCTCCCTCAGGTCGCGGCGCGGCAGCAAATGCCGGTAGAACTGGAATCTGCCCGCCGCCGCGTTCACCTGCCGGAGCATGTCCCTGTATTGCGGCGCCGCATATCTGCCCTCCGTAAAAAACACACCCGCCCCAGGATGCAGCAGTTCAATCGTCTGCCGGGCCAGCAGCGTCGCCACATGGCGGAACTGGTCGCGCGAGCGCGGCGCAAGCCCGCCCCAGCGATGCGCGATGCAGATATGAAACACCTCCCCCAGCTGATGAAAGCTGACCAGGCAATCCACCGGCTCATCTCCCATGCCCGCCGGGTAACGGCTCAGCTCATCGGGCCTGAACCGCCGCCAGGAGGAGAGCACGTCGCGCGCCGGCGCAAATGCCGCCAACCCCGCCGGCTGGCGCACCGGCAATGACATTTCATCAATCAGCGGGCTTTCCACCTCCTGGCGCGCGGCGCGCCAAAACGCCTCGTCCACCGCCTCCATGCTCACAAACGCCTCGAAATCCGGCAGCGCCGCCACCCCCTCGCGCGGCGGCGGCAAGGCGCCGAAGCGCCAGGCGGCATAATCCGCCACATCGCGGAACTCCCCCCGCCGCGCCGCCCGCGCCAGTGCTGTCGCCTGTTCATATTGCGCCAGCGCCGCCAGATGCCCCGCGCCGCCAAACCCCTCGCGCGCCGCCACCTGCGCGCAGGCAGCCCGCCATTTTTCAGCTAGCGCGGCGCAATCCCGGTATTTTCGCTCCCAGTCCAGATCGTAATGCGGGTTCGGCGTGCCAGCCATCTCATGCCTCTATGCGCAACCAGCCGGCTTTGGCACATGTTTCAGGCCTTGCGCAGCAAAAACAGCCCCTGCTCGCCAAACACGTTCGCCAGCGCCGGCCAGCGCCGCCAGGGCGCGCGGGCGCCCGCCTCGTCGGCCGCCAGCCATTCTTCCACAATATACCCATCGGCGGCGCAAAGGTCGAAGAAATCCCTGATCGTGCACGGATGGATGTTCGGTGTCTCATACCACATCCGGCTCCAGTTCTTGGTCATCGGCATCCGCCCGGTGAACAGCAATTGCAGCCGCAGCGTCCAATGGCCAAAATTCGGAAAACTCACAATCGCATGCGTGCCGATCCGCAGCATCTGGCGCAGCACCTCGCGCGGCTTCTCCACCGCCTGCAAGGTGCGCGAGAGCACCACATAGTCGAACGCCCCATCAGGGTAGCTGGCGAGGTCGGTATCGGCATCCCCCTGCATCACCGGCAGGCCATGCGCCACCGCCAGCGTCACGGTCTCCATGTCAATCTCCAGCCCCCGCGCGTCACAGTCCAGGTTGCGGAACAAATGGTCGATCAGCGCGCCATCGGAGCAGCCGATATCCAGCACCCGTGTCTTGGGCGCCACCATCCCCGCGATCAGCGCCAGATCGACGCGCATCTTCTTCGCGCCGCTCAACTCAGCCCCGCATGCTCTGCGCATCCCGCCAGAAACCCGCGCAGCGTGCGGTGAAAATCCGGCTCATCGAGCAAAAACGCATCATGCCCCTTGTCGGATTTTATCTCCACGAACGACACATTCGCCGCCACATGGTTGAGCGCCCGCGCGATGGCGCGCGACTGCTCGGTGGGAAACAGCCAGTCGGAATCAAATGAAACCAGCAGAAACCGCGTCTTCGTGCCGGCGAAGGCCGATGGCAGCACCCCGCCATAATCCGCCGAGAGGTCGAACAAATCCATCGCCCGCGTAATCGTCAGGTATGAATTCGCATCAAACCGCCGCACGAAGCTGGAGCCCTGGTATTGCAGATAGCTCTCCACCTCAAACCGGTCGCCCAAGGCTGAAAGCCCGGCGGTCTCCTGCAATTTCCGGCCAAACTTGCGCGTCAGCGCCGCCTCCGAGACATAGGTTATATGCGCCGTCATCCGCGCCACCGCCAGGCCGCGCTTGGGCGTCACCCCATGCTCCCAGTAGCGTCCGGCCCAGAAATCCGGGTCCGCGGCAATCGCCTGCCGGCCGATCTCGTGGAAGGCGATGTTCTGCGCCGAATGATACGCCGCCGCCGCCACCGGCACGGCCGCGAACACCCGCTGCGGAAACAATGCCGCCCATGCCAGCACCTGCATGCCGCCCATGGAGCCGCCAACCACGGCAAACAGCCGCCCTATCTCCAGATGGTCGATAAAGCGCTTCTGCGCCCGCACCATGTCGTTAATCGTCACCGGCGGAAAATCCGTGCCCCAAGGCTGCCCGGCATGCGCGTCATGCTCGCTGCGCGGCCCGGTCGTGCCCATGCAGCCGCCCAGCACATTCGTGCAGATGACAAAAAATTTTTCCGTATCCACCGGCCGTCCCGGCCCCACCACCTGCTCCCACCAGCCGGGCTTGCCGGTTTCCGGGTTGGCCTCCGCCACATACTGGTCGCCCGTGAGCGCATGGCAGATCAGAACCGCGTTGCTTTTGGCCGCGTTCAGCCGCCCATAGGTCCGGTAGGCAATGGTCAGGCTGCCCAGATGGCGGCCGCAATCCAGCGTCAAACCCTCGGCAAAGGTCACGCTCTGGTGCTGAATCTCGGGTCGTGCGGCGGTCTGGTCCATTGCTTGTCAGCCGATATGCGCTGGCGGGCCACATGGCGCAATCCCCGGCCCGCCTGCCCCGGCGGCCGCGCGCTTGGCGGCCGCGCGGCAATTAGGGTATCAACGGCCCGATGAACGATTTTACCCCCCCTCCCAATGCGCTGAACCAGTTGCGTGCCCAGCTCGACGCCATCGACGACCAGATTCACGACCTGCTAATGGCGCGCGCCGCGGTGGTTGAGAATGTGGCCCGCAATGGCGGCAAGGTCGGCACCAAAATCCGCCCCGGGCGCGAGGCCGCCATATTGCGCCGCCTGCTGGCCCGCCACGCGGGCGCCTGGCCGGCACAGGCGATCATCCGCATCTGGCGCGAAATTTTCGGCGCCGCGCTCATCATCGAAGGCGGCCAGACCATGGCCGTGTGCGACGGCGAGGGCGGCGCCGAGCGTCTCGCCCTGGCGCGGGAACATTTTGGCCCCCTCACCCCGGTGCGCCGCCACCACAACCCGTCGCAAACCCTGGCCGATCTCACCCGCGACTCCGCCCAGATCGCCATTCTCCCCCCGCCGGTCGAGGATGATGACGGCCAGGGCGGCTGGTGGCAGATGCTCACCGCCAGCGCGCCCCACCGGCTCTTCATCATCGCCAAAATCCCCTTCTGGACCAAGCGCGCCGAAGGCCTGCCCCTGGGCGAGGCGTTCGTCGTCGCTGCCGTCAGGCCCGACCCCTCCGGCCAGGACCGCAGCCTGCTCGTGCTGGAACTCAGCGCGGACACCTCACGCGCCCGCGTCACGGCCCTCCTCAAGGATGGCGGCTTTTCTCCTGGTCAGATCTGGGTCAAGCGCATCCCGGGGGACAGCGCCATCCTCGCCCTGGCCGAGCTCGAGGGCTTCGTCGAAGATACCGACCCCCGCCTCGCCACCATCGCCGGGCTGAACACGCCGCCCGTGGTCATCGGCGCCTTCGCCGTGCCGATGGGCGACACCCCATGAGCGCCCCGCAACCCCGCCCGGAGGTGTTTTCCGTCGCCTCCTATGTCGGCGGCGAATCTGTGCTGCCGGGCTTTGAGAAGCCAATCAAGCTCTCCTCCAACGAGGGCGCCTTCGGCCCACCCCCCGCCGCGCTGGCGGCGCTGGCCGCCACGGGCGAGAAGCTGCACCGCTACCCTGATGGCAGCTCCGCCAAGCTGCGCGCCGCCATCGGCGCGAAATTCGGCCTCGCGCCTGAGAAAATCGTCTGCGGCAACGGCTCTGACGAACTGCTCACCCTGCTGATCCAGGCCTATGGCGGCCCCGGCACCGAGCTGATCATGAGCGAACACGGCTTCTCGATCTACGAAATCGCCGGCAAGCTGGCCGGCTGCACGGTTTTAAAGGCGGCCGAGCGCAACCTCACCACCGATATCGACGCCATGCTCGCACTGGTGACCCCGCGCACCAAAATGCTCTTCCTCGCCAACCCCAACAACCCCACCGGCACCTTGCTGCCGCAGCCCGAAATGCTGCGCCTGCGCGCCAGCCTGCGCGCCGACATCCTGTTGGTGATCGACGCCGCCTACAGCGAATACGTGGCCCGCGCGGATTACGACCCCGGCACAGCCCTGGTGGACGCGGGTGAAAACACAGTGATGACCCGCACCTTCTCCAAAATCTTCGGCCTTGGCGGCGCGCGCCTCGGCTGGGCCTACGCCCCGCCCCCCATCGTGGATGTGCTGAACCGCATGCGCGCCCCCTTCAATGTCAGCGTCACCGCCGCCGCCGCCGGCATCGCCGCGCTGGGCGAACCCGGCTGGCTGGAGGCGGGGCGTGAGCACAACATCCAGGCCCGCACCCGGCTGGAAGCGCGCCTCAAGCAAATCGGCCTGCAAATCCACCCCTCGGAGGCCAACTTCATCCTGGTCGATTTTGGCGCCCCTGAGCGCGCTGCCGCGGCGGATGCCTTCCTGCGCCTGCGCGGGCTCATCGTGCGCAACGTCAAATCCTACGGCCTGCCAAGCTGCCTGCGCGTCACCATCGGCACCCATGAGGAATGCAACCTGGTCGCCGAGGCGTTGAACGCATTCGTGCATGGTTGAGCTTATGGCCGAACCCATTTTCAAGCGGCTGGTCATCATCGGCATCGGGCTCATCGGCAGCTCCATCACGCGCGGCGCCCGGGCCTGCGGCGGCATCGCCGACAAAATCGTGATCTGCGACACCAGCCCGGCCGCCCTGGCCCGCGCCGAGGAACTCCACCTGGGCGATGAATATTTGAGCGATCCCGCCCAAGCCGTGGCGGGGGCCGATGGTGTCATCCTCTGCGCCCCGGTCGGCGCCTATGCGGCGCTCGCGCGGCAAATCGCGCCGCATCTGGCGCCCGGCTGCGTGCTCTCCGATGTCGGCTCGACCAAGCAATCGGTCATGCAGGACATTTCCCCCCTCGTCCCCGCCAATGTCACCTTCGTCCCCGCCCACCCCATCGCGGGCACCGAATTCTCCGGCCCCGATGCCGGCCTGGCGGATCTCTTCCGGGGCCGCTGGTCGCTGCTCACCCCGCCCCCCGGCACGGCCGAGCCCGCCATCGCGAAAATCGAGACAATGTGGAAAATTCTCGGCGCGCAAACCGCCCGGATGGACCCCGCCCACCATGACCGCGTCATCGCCATCGTCAGCCACCTGCCGCACCTCATCGCCTTCACCATCTGTGGCACGGCCGACGATCTGGCCGATGAAACCCGCGGCGAGGTGCTGCAATTCGCCGCCTCCGGCTTTCGCGATTTCACCCGCATCGCCGCCTCCGACCCGGTGATGTGGCGCGACATCTTCCTCAACAACAAGGACGCGCTGCTGGAAATGTTCGCCCGCTTCTCCGAGGACGCCCAGGCCATGGCGCGCGCCGTGCGCAAGGGCGACGCCGGCTACATCGAAGACAAAATAAACCGCAGCCGCAAGATCCGCAAAAGCCTCATCGATATCAAACAAGCATAGGCGCCATGGAAAACACCGCCGTCATCATCGCCGCCGGGCTCGGCACACGCATGAAATCCGCCCTGCCAAAAGCCGCCCACAAGCTGGGCGGGCGCGAAATGCTGCGCCACCTCACCATCGCGGCGGAAGAGGTCTTCGCGCGCGTGGTGGTGGTCGTGGGGCCAGACATGCCAGCCCTCGAAGCCCTGGCCGCCCCGCATGGCGTGGTGGTGCAGGCTGAGCGCCTGGGCACCGCCCACGCCGCCAGGCAGGCGGAGGAGCAATTCGGCGAGGGGCTGGTCGCGGTCTTCTACGCTGATAATCCCCTGCTCTCCCCCGCCACCATGCAATCCCTGCTCGCCCGCGCAAAGGCCGGCGATGCCGGGCTGGTGCTGCTGGCCATGACCCCGCCGGACCCCGGAAAATACGGCCGTCTCGTGATGGAGAACGGCTACGTCTCGCGCATTGTGGAATATGCCGACGCCGCGCCGGCGGAGCGCCTCATCACCCTGTGCAACGCGGGCGGGCTGGTCGGCAAGGCGGCGGACATGCGCCGCTGGCTCGCCGCCGTGAAGGCCGATAACGCCAAGGGTGAATATTACCTCACCGACATCGCCGCCCTCGCCCAGTCCGAGGGCGTCAAGGTCGCCGCCCTTGAGGCGCCCTACTCTGAATGCATGGGCGTCAACTCCCGCGCCGAGCTCGCCGCCGCCGAGGCCGTGCTGCAAACCCGCCTGCGCCAGGCCGCGCTTGATGCCGGCGTCTCCATGCTCGCCCCCGAAACCGTCTTTTTCTCCGCTGACACCGCGCTCGCCCCTGATGTCATCATCGGCCCCTATGTCGTCTTCGCCCCCGGCGTCACGGTGGAATCCGGCGCTGAAATCAAGGCGTTCTCACATCTGGAGGAATGTTTCGTGGCCGCCGGCGCGCTCATCGGCCCCTATGCGCGCCTGCGCCCCGGCGCCCATATCGGCCCTGGCGCGCATGTCGGCAATTTTGTCGAAGTCAAATCCGCCACCCTGGGTGCCGGCGCCAAGGCCAACCACCTCAGCTATCTCGGCGATGCCGAAATCGGCCCGGGCACGAACATCGGCGCTGGCACCATCACCTGCAATTACGATGGCAAGGCCAAGCATAAAACCAAAATCGGGGCAAAAGTGTTCATCGGCTCCAACACCGCGCTCGTGGCGCCCATCAGCGTGGGAGACGGCGCCCTGGTCGCGGCCGGCTCAACCCTCACCGAAGATGTCCCCCCCGGCACGCTGGCGCTCGGCCGCGCGCGCCAGATCAACAAGCCCCGGTAGGCCACACAACAAAACGCCGCGCGGAAACTGCCTCCCGCGCGGCGTTTATTTTATAAATAAGCTCCTCAAGATTCTGGCCCTTTTTTGTAAAAAAGGGCCAGACCCCAAAAAACTTTTAAGAATTATCCTTAATGTTTTTGCAGAGACTGTTAAAACAATCTCTTAGGCGGTGATATCGATCGCCGCGAAGAAAAAGCTGATCTCCTGCGCGGCCGCTTCCGGGCTATCGGAACCATGCACGGAGTTGGCTTCGATCGATTCCGCGAAATCCGCCCGGATGGTGCCGGGATCAGCCTTCTTCGGGTCGGTCGCGCCCATGATATCGCGGTTCTGCATGATCGCGTTCTCGCCTTCGAGCACCTGCGCCACCACCGGGCCGGAGATCATGAAGCTCACCAGATCACCAAAGAACGGGCGGTGTGAATGCACGGCATAAAACGCCTCGGCCTGGGCCTTGGTCAGCTGCAGGCGGCGGCTGGCAATGATGGAAAGCCCGGCGGTCTCGAACTTGTCGTTGATCTTGCCGGTCAGGTTGCGGCGGGTCGCGTCGGGTTTGATAATGGAGAGGGTGCGTTCGATTGCCATGATACTATCTGCCTTTGAGTGAGTGTGGCCGGGCAATAGCGGGGCCGGGCGGGGTGGGCAACCCCCTTGCCGCGCTGTAGAGGGGGGCATGAGCGTTTTAAGTCTAGAGAATCTGTCCTACAGCATCGCGGGACGCACCCTGCTCGATCGCGCCGCCCTCATGGTCGATTCCGGCCGCCGCATCGGCCTCATCGGCCGCAACGGCGCTGGCAAATCCACCCTGCTGAAGCTGATCGCGGGCGTCTTGCATCCTGATGGCGGCAACATCCGCCTCGGCCAGCGCGTGCGCCTGGGCTATGTCGCCCAGGAAGCCCCCAGCGGTGACATCACCCCCCTGGAGGTGGTGCTGAAGGCCGATACCGAACGCACCGCCCTGCTGGAGGAAGCCGGCCACCACGAGGTCGACCCCCATCGCATCGCCGAGATTCATGACCGTCTGCTGACCATCGAGGCTGACGCCGCCCCAGCCCGCGCCGCCGCCATCCTCTCCGGCCTCGGCTTCTCCACTGAATGGCAGAGCCGCCCCATGAGCAGCTTCTCCGGCGGCTGGCGCATGCGCGTCGCCCTGGCGGCGGTTCTCTTCTCCAGCCCTGACCTTCTGCTCCTCGATGAGCCGACCAACCATCTGGACCTGGAAGCCACCCTCTGGCTGGAGCAATATCTCGCCAAATTCCCCGGCGCCGTGCTCCTCGTCAGCCATGACCGCCAGTTGCTGGACCGCGCGGTGGACGCCATCGCCCATCTCGAGGGCGGCAAGCTCAACGTAACCCCCGGCGGCTTTGCCGAATTCGTCCGCATCAAAACTGAAAAAGCCCTGCAGCTCGGCCGCGCTGCCGAAAAGGCCGCAGAGCAGCGCGCCCATATGCAGAAATTCGTCGACCGTTTCCGCGCCTCCGCCACCAAGGCCCGGCAGGCGCAAAGCCGCATCAAGGCGCTGGAGCGCATGCCGCAGATCGAGTCAGTGGTGGAGGAACACGTCACCCGCTTCTCCTTCCCCGAACCCAACAAGCTGGCGCCGCCAATGCTCAGCCTCGATGGCGTCGATATCGGCTATGACGGCAAGCCCGTGCTCCGGAACGTCTCCCTGCGCATTGACATGGAAGACCGCATCGCCCTGCTCGGCACCAACGGCAACGGCAAATCCACGCTGGCCAAGCTCCTGGCCGGCCGGCTGGAGCCTCTGCGCGGCCGCCAGTTCCGCACCGGCAACCTGCGCGTCGGCTACTTCGCCCAGCACCAGGAGGAAGACCTGGTCATGGCCGAAACCCCATACGAGCATCTCGCCCGCGCCTTGCCCAAGGCAACGCCGCCGCAGGTGCGCGCCCAGGCCGCCCGCTTCGGGCTCGATGCCGAGCGCGTCAACACCAAGGTCGGTGCCATGTCCGGCGGCGAGAAAGCCCGCCTGCTCCTGGCCCTCGCCACCCGCGACGCCCCGCATCTGCTCATCCTCGACGAGCCCACCAACCATCTTGACATTGACGCCCGCGACGCCCTGGTCCGCGCCCTGGCTGATTTTGAAGGCGCCGTGGTACTCATCTCGCATGATCCCTACCTCGTCGACCTCGTGGCCAACCAGTTGCTGCTGGTGGCAAACGGCAAGGTCACCGCGCTGGAGGGAGATCTCGCCTCCTACGCCGCCAGCGTCACCGAGGGCAGCGCCAGCAGCGGCGGCGGCTCGCGAGACAACTCCCGCAAGAACGAGCGCGCCGAAGGCAAGAAGGAACGCGCCGAGGCCCGCGGCAAAACCGCCCCGCTGCGCCAGGCGGTGAAGAATGCCGAACAGCTCATCGCCAAGCTGACCGCGGAGAAAAATCTCCTAGAACAAAAACTGGCCGACCCCGGCATGTACGCCGCCGGCAAGGCGAAAGACCTCGCCCAGATCAACCAGCGCATCGGCGCGATCAAGCGCGAGACCGACGCGGCGGAACAAGCCTGGCTGGAAGCCTCAACGGCGCTGGAAGACGCGAATTAAATTTTTTGCAAAAATTTTCAAAATATTATCCAGAATTCGCCAAACCTCCGCCCAGAGACTGTTTTAAAATTTTCTCTTATAAAAATTTAAATTATTAAAAATTTTTGCGGGGTTTGGGGAGCTTTTTATAAAAAGCTCCCCAAGATTCTGGCCCTTTTTTGCAAAAAAGGGCCAGACCCCAAAAAACTTTTGAAAATTATCCTTAATGTTTTTGCAGAGGCTGTTAAAA